>JBARCC010000151.1:0-16774 GCA_049793635.1 Maribacter sp.
CGCACTTTTACCCAAAATGTTGGACGTAAGTTTTGCGCTTAGCTTTGAGTTTGTTCGCTCTTCGGAAAGCACGTTGAACTCCGTACTTTGTACTCCTGGAGCCTTGGCAGCGTACAGGGCAAAAGCGGTTTTCGCCTGTTTGGAGGATTGGATCAATCAAACCTTTATGGGCGTACCTTCGGATATTGGTGAGGATAGGGAAATGACCAATATGATCTTAAAACAGGGATTTCACGTGTTGTTCCAAAGAAATGCGTTGGCATATACCAATGTACCCGAAAAGTACAAAGGCTTGTACAAAATGTTCATCAGATGGGGTAGAAGTAATGTGCGCGAGAATATACAAATGTCCAAATACGTATTCAAGAACTTCAGAAAAGGACCTAAGGCCGGAACACGATTATTGTTCTTCAGCCAATTTTCTAGAATCGTACTTTGTTATCCGTTCGTATTGTTCATGTTGTTCTTCGTGGTAACACATCCGTTATTGTTCTTAAGCTCTACGTTGATTAGTATATTGGTTTTATCGACCTTCCCCGTATTGTTCTATGCAAAGCGGTATACCTTCATAGAATCGTTTTGGGCCTATTCGTACAGTATTCTATATACGTTCGGTCTTTTTTGGATAACGCCGTATGCGATTGCTACCGCGAATAGAAGAGGATGGTTGACCAGAGACCTTTCCCAGAAAGAATAGTAGATAATAGAATTAGAGGTAAAGTTTCAAGGTCCCTAGCACATTAAATGGCGCTAGGGACCTTGAAACTTTAAGTGTGTTATGAAACTAAAGAATAGCATCATTTCAGATTTTTAACCGACAACGGATTCCACTCCTGATAAAATTGTTCTAAATAGTCGAGCATTACTTGATGTCGTTGTTCCGCAAGGCGTTTTCCTGTTTGAGTGTTCATTTTATCCTTTAGCAACAGTAATTTTTCGTAAAAGTGATTGATTGTAGGGGAATTCGATTTTTTATACTCCTCCTTGGTCATGGTTAAATTTGGGGGAATGCTGGGGTCGTATAAGGCTCTGTTTTTGAACCCTCCATAATTGAACGCCCTTGCGATACCAATGGCACCAATGGCATCCAATCGATCTGCATCCTGTACCACTTGAAGTTCCTTAGAGGTAAATGATTTCTTTTTACCCGTACCGCTCCCCAAGCTAGATTTGAACGAACTAAATTGTATAATCTTGACCACATGGTTCATGGTTCTTTTGGAAACCCCTATCGATCGTAAGAAATCCTGAGCCATTTTGGGGCCTAGGGCTTCGTCCCCATCGTGGAATTTGGCATCGGCGATATCGTGCAACAGTGCTCCGAGACTTACGACTAGAATATTTACCTGTTCATCTTTCGCAATCAACATCGTATTGTTGAATACACGCTGTATGTGAAACCAATCGTGCCCACCCTCCGCGTGTTGTAGGGTTTCTTTCACAAAGGTTATCGTTTCTTCTACAAGTTCTGTATCGGTCATTTAAAAGAATTTACGCCTGCGTTGACCGCAGCTTCAATGTGTTGTAAGAGTTCCTCTATATTACCCTCGTTTTCCAAAGGTCGGTGTACGTCTAGGGTCACTCGTGCCCCTAACCCCATTGGAAATTTCCCATAACGTACTAATTTCCATGAATTATTGATACTGATGGGAACGATTAACGCAGAAGGGGCATTTCTAAGTAGCATTTTAAGTCCCATGGGTTTGAATGGCTTAGGGTGTCCGTCCCTACTTCTTGTTCCCTCGGGGAAAATGACTGCACTTCGGCCATACTTTTCAATATAGCTCCCTAATTTTCCAATTTCCATCAAGGCCGATTTTCCATCGTTTCTATCGATCAGTACAGATCCGCCGTGTCTTAGATTATGGGAGACACTGGGTATTCCCTTTCCCAGCTCTTTCTTGCTGACGAACTTGGGATGAAACTTACGCAAATACCATATCAATGGCGGAATATCGTACATGCTTTGGTGATTGGTCACGATGACCAAGGGCCTGTTTTTAGGGATGTCGTACGCGTTTCTAAACGTATAGGTAGCGCCTAAAATAGCAGTGGATTTCATCAAACACCAATTAAGGACGCTGACCGTTCTTTTTAACGAATCATATCCAAAAAGGGTAAGGGCCAGCCATTGTATAGGGTGAAAAACGAGCAGACAGAGACCAAAGGCCACAAAGAACACGGGTGTTACGAGGTATGAAATCCATTTCTGCATTTCACAAAAATAAAAAATCACTTCATTAGAAGTGATTTTAATTTTATTAATATCCGCTCTAGGTGGGTTATAGGTGCCTAGCTACAAAATTCATCGTAGGCTTGGGCTAAATTTTGCGCGATCATTTCGGCAGGCCTTCCTTCGATATGATGACGTTCGATCATATGTACCAATTCGCCATTTTTGAATAAGGCCATAGAAGGTGATGATGGTGGAAAAGGAATCATTAAATCCCTTGCCGCATCTACTGCCTCTTTATCTACGCCGGCAAACACGGTCACTGCATGATCTGGCCTTTTGTCGTTCCGTAAGCTCATTTTGGCGGCTGGCCTTGCGTTCGCGGCCGCACATCCACAAACAGAATTAACGACGACAAGGGTCGTTCCTTCTTTTTTGATGGCTTTTTCCACGGCATCCGCAGTATATAATTCTTCAAATCCGGCAGAAGCCAAATCGTCTCTCATCGGTTTTACTAATTCAGCAGGGTACATAATTGTAGTGTTTAAATTAAATGTGTTACAAAGATAACCAATTAGTCGTAGTCGTGCTTTAGACCTTAACTTTTCCTTAGACTTACTTTCTGTTCTTAATATTTTATCTTTGGCGAAATTGGAAAAAGGAGATGATTAAATGGTTGGGGGCCATCGTAGGCTTTTTTGTTAGAGGGCTGTCTGGGGCTATCTTAGGTTTTTTTGCGGGAAGTATTTTAGATGGCTTCTTTGGTTCGGGTTCCAGTAGGGCACGCACGGTATTTCAAGACTACACGAGACCCAACGTAACGCCGGCAGATTTTGAGTTGAACCTACTTTCGCTGTGTTCTATCGTTATCAAGGCCGATGGCCAAGTGACCCAGAGCGAAATGGACTATGTACGCCAGTATTTCGTGGGGACGTATGGTAAGGATAAGGCCAACGCCATTTTCAGGACCTTTAACGAGGTCAATAAAAAGAGGGAGATATCGGCGCAGAATATCTGTGCTTTTTTGGCGCAACGCACACGGTATGAAGTCCGCTTGCAACTGCTTCATTTTTTATTCGGGATTGCGCAGGCCGATGGGAGCATTACGAATCCTGAAATCCAAAAAATAAGGGAGATTGCAGGATACCTAAGGGTGACACTCAACGAATTTGAGAGCATAAAGGCCATGTTCATCAAGTCGGCCGATAATTCCTATAAAATTTTGGATATTCAAAAATCGGCTACCGATGCCGAAGTTAAGAAAGCGTACCGCGAAATGGCCAAAAAATACCATCCAGATCGTGTCAATACCCAAGATGAGGCCATCAAAAAAGGCGCTGAGGAAAAGTTCAAGCAAGTGCAGACCGCTTATGAAACCATCCAAAAAGAACGGGGAATTGGGTAGAGCGAGGGGATGTCAAGTTAAGAGTTAAGAGGGAAAAGTTCTATTTCTAACCTAGAAGTAATTTTTTAATGGACAACAATCAATAAAAATCATGGAGGAACTTTGGTTTTATATAGAATTGGGATTAAAGCATGTGTTGGATATAAACGCCTACGACCATATTCTTTTTCTGATCGCTTTGGCTTTGCCGTTTACCTTCAGAAGTTGGAAAAAAGTACTTTTGCTCGCTACCGTTTTTACGATTACCCATTGTTTGGCCCTAGTGTTATCCGTTTATAACGTATTCGTTATTGAGGTAAGCTGGATCGAGTTTCTGATACCGGTGACCATTGTACTTACCGCCATTTTTAATCTTATGGATCAAAACAATCTAAATGAACCAAAGCGTATTTGGCTGCACGTTGTGGCTACGGCTTTCTTCGGACTAGTGCATGGATTCGGTTTTTCAAATTATTTTAAGATGATGGTCATGGGAGCCGAACATAAATCCGGGCCCTTAGCGGGTTTTGCAGGCGGTATCGAAATTTCTCAAGTAACTATAGTACTCATGGTACTCCTCATAGCCTACTTGGTACAGGACCTATTTAAAATCAAAAGGAAACTGTTCGTTACCGTGGGTAGTCTATTGATCATCTGCATAACGCTACCCTTGCTGTATACGACGTTCCCCATGTAGGAGATTGTTAAATTTTACCCTAAGCTATTGTCCCTACTTAGTAAAGCAGGTATCTTAGTGAATTATGCCTATGTTACGCGTATAGCCGATGAAAAAAGCCAAACAACAAAAATATGATAGGGCCTATTTGAGGATGGCACAGGAATGGGGCAAATTATCTTCCTGTAAGCGAAAACAGGTAGGGGCGATCATTGTAAAGGACCGTATGATTATTTCTGACGGTTATAATGGGACACCAACAGGTTTTGAGAATTTCTGTGAAGACGAACAGGGGTATACAAAATGGTACGTCTTACATGCCGAGGCAAATGCCATTCTAAAAGTAGCCAGTTCTACCCAGTCCTGTCAAGGTGCGACCTTGTATATTACCCTGTCGCCCTGCAGGGAATGTAGCAAGTTGATTCATCAAGCAGGAATTAAAAGAGTGGTCTATCAAATAGGCTATAAAGACGATTCTGGATTAAATTTTTTGGAAAAGGCAGGAGTCGAGGTTGAGCACATGCCAGAAATAAATGTCGCTATCTAACGTTAACATTAATGATGCGTAAAAAAAATAGTTTTCTCTTGCCCTTGATCATTGCCGTGGCCATCGCCGCAGGTTTTTTTGTTGGGGGTAAACTCAATTTCAATGATTCCCCAGAGCGTCTTTTTTCTACAAATTCTAAAAAAGACAAGCTGAACCGGCTCATCGACTATATAGACTACGAATACGTTGATGATGTAAATACGGATAGTATCGTAGATATTACCGTTAACAGCATCCTTGAAAAACTTGATCCGCATTCCGTTTATATTCCCGAAAAAGAAATGACGAAAGTCTCCGAAAACATGAAGGGGGATTTTGTGGGCATTGGCATCAATTTTTATGCTTACCACGATTCCATCACCGTTATCAAGACCGTAAAGGATGGTCCTAGCTTCATCAAAGGAATTTTACCTGGAGACCGTATTCTAATGGCCGATAAGGACACGTTGTTCGGAAAGGGCCTATCCAGTGATCTTATCGTGGATAAGTTGAAAGGGAAAGAGGGGACACCTGTAAATTTGACGGTGTATAGGAAGTCGGAAGATAGAACGTTCAAGGTAAATGTCAATCGTGGAATTGTCCCTTTAAAAAGTGTGGATGCCTATTACATGCTTACCAAGGAGATGGGGTATATCAAAGTAAATCGATTTGCAGAATCTACGTTCAAAGAGTTTAAGAGTGCTTTACGGGTATTACAGAATCAAGGGGCTAAAAAGCTGGTGCTGGATCTACGTGATAATCCTGGTGGATACTTGGAAATGGCTGAAGAAATGGCCGATGAGTTTTTAGAGGATGGTAAGCTCATTTTGTTTACTAAAAACAAAAAGGGAAAAATAGTGAAAAGTTTTGCTACCGACGAGGGCAGTTTTGAGGATAAGCCCATCTATGTGTTGATCAATGAACGTTCGGCATCTGCGAGCGAGATTGTCGCAGGCGCGTTGCAGGATAACGATATCGGCACCATTGTGGGTCGCCGGTCTTTCGGGAAGGGCCTGGTACAGCGCGAGATGGCGTTGGGTGATGGATCTGCCGTTAGGTTGACCGTTTCTAGGTATTACACACCCACGGGGCGTAGCATTCAAAAAACATATGCAAACGGGACCAAAGATTATTACCAAAGCTTTACGGACCGGTACCATAGTGGCGAAATGATTTCGGTAGATAGTATTAAAGTAGCGGATTCCCTTAAATTCGTTACCCCAAAAGGGAAAGTCGTGTATGGCGGCGGTGGCATTATCCCCGATGTATTCGTACCCATCGGCACAAACGAAGAGGAGGCTGTCGAAAGTATGGATAGTTTGGGTTTCTTATCGTTCTTTGTATTTGAACACCTAGATGAACATAGAGATCTTTATTCCCAATACGGGCAAGAGGAGTTCGTCGATCATTTTAAGGTGGATGATATCTTGTTCGAAAAATTTGTTGAATATTCCATCCAAAGAAATCTACGAATGAATTTTTATGATTACGAGGATAGTATTAAAACGTACTTAAAGGCGGGCATTGCCGAACAATTGTTCAATACAAACGTGCATGCCAAAATAAAGGCCCACGAAGACACCATGCTTCAAAAAGTACTGGAACTAGATGATACCCTTAACGGGCATAGCGCTTCTGCGAACAATAAGGCCAATAATTAATCCTTGTTCAACTTATCCTGTATCTTTTTGCTGGTCACGAATACCAAAAGAAGCACAATAGCACATAGTGAAGCCATAATCCCAATAAGGGCAATGGTACTATTTTTCTCAAAAGGATTTGCAAAGTCTACAAGTGTAACGTTATAGGCAATAAGTGCAACGGCGATCAAAATGAAAATAATCGATAAGGTCTTGCTCATGAGTCATTTTTTTACAAAAATACGACCTTCCTTTTGGTTAAAAAAGTTCGTTGATGTTGGCTGTGAATAATTTAACGGCAATGGCCATTAGAATTACCCCGAAGACTTTTCTGATCACGTTCACACCGTTTTTACCAAGCATTTTTTCAATCTTAATCGATGATTTCAGAACAATGAACACGAAGATGATGTTTATAATGATGGCCAAGATGATGTTTTCTACATAGTATTCAGCCCTTAAGGATAGTAACGAGGTCAACGTACCCGCCCCGGCGATCAATGGGAAAGCAATCGGCACTATCGAAGCACTTTCAGGCTCATCGTCTCTGTATAACTGAATTCCAAGAATCATTTCGATAGCCAAAAAGAAGATGATGAACGCCCCGGCAACGGCAAAGGAGTTTACATCGATGCCGATGAGATTTAAAATTTCTTCACCCAAGAACAAAAAGGATACCATGATACATGCCGCAACGACCGACGCTTTTTCAGATTGAATATGCCCCACTTTTTTTCGTAGGCCAATGATAATGGGAATACTTCCCAAAATATCTATTACGGCAAAAAGTACCATACTTGCCGTTGCAATTTCCCTGACGTCGAAATGAAATTCCATTTTCAAATTTTTTGCAAAAGTACATCTATAAATATCGATTTTTAGACTTATTCGCGAAATATTGATTGTGCGAATACGCTACAAAAAACTGTACCTTGCACGTCTTAAAACTGGTCATGTTTCAATTAGGAAAAACCATAGTATCCGAGGAAATCATCGAGAATGATTTTGTCTGTAATCTGAGTGCCTGTAAAGGGGGTTGCTGTGTCGATGGGGAGGCGGGAGCTCCGGTGGAGGATAGCGAAACCGAAATAATGGTCGATATCTACGCCAAGGTAAAACCATTTCTGAGACCCGAGGGTATAAAGGTAATTGAGGAACAGGGTGCGTTCGTGAAAGGGGAAGATGGTGAGTGGGAGACCCCACTCGTGAACGGTAGCGAATGTGCCTATGTGATTTTTGACGAGCGGAAAATAGCAAAGTGTGGTATCGAGGAAGCCTACAACCAAGGTAAAATAAAGTTTAAAAAACCCGTTTCTTGTCATTTATACCCGGTAAGGGTTAGGGAATACACCCAGTTGACCGCGGTAAATTACCACAAATGGCATATTTGCGATCCGGCCTGCGTGCTTGGCGAGGAATTAAAAGTTCCTGTTTATAAGTTTGTAAAGGAGGCACTTATTCGAAAATTCGGAAAAAGATGGTATGCTGAGCTCGAATCGGTGGCCAACGACCACCTTAGTTAGGTAGTGGGAATCAAAATGATGACCTCGGTACCATTTGCGGTAGTGTCCCCATTATAAAGGTCTACGATCTCTACGCTGAAATTATTGGCGTAATCGCGCGAGAAATTTTCAAGCCGTTCTTTGGTAATATCAATACCGACCGACTTTCGTTTTAATACCTTCGATTCTTTGATGTGGTGCGCTACGGCCCTACCGACACCGTTGTCGGTAATGCTGATCTGAATAAAACCGTCTTTTGTTTTTTTAACCGATACATCGATTCGCTTTTCTCCTTCTTTAGAGGAAAGCCCATGCCAAATTGCATTTTCTAAAAAAGGCTGTAAGATGAGCGATGGTATTTTAATGGTATGTGTATCGATGTCGCTCTCGACGTTCATATTAAATGTAATCTCGTTAGAGAACCTGATATTTTCAATATTCATATATAGCGCAACCGTCTCCAATTCATCTGCCAGCGATATTTCTTTTTGGGAGGAGGTCTCCAGAATTTTACGGACCAATTTCGAGAATTTATTCAGATAGTGAACCGCATTTTTTTTCTCATTATTGATGATATAGAGCTTAATGGAATTCAAGGAATTGAAGAGAAAATGGGGATTCATTTGACTTCTTAAAATACTCTGTTCCAAGGTTAACAGTTTTTTTTCGGCATTTAATTGACTTTGTCTATAGAGAATGTAGAATATAATCATCAGCAATACCAAGCAAATCCCCCCAACGGTCATTAAGGTGGTGTTTTTTCTCAGCTTTAAACGTACATTCTCATTTTCTTCCGCTAGACGTTTCAATTGGTTCGTACGCATTTCAGACTCATAGCGCACGATCATGTCGTTGACATACCTTAAGTTCAGGGAGTTCGTAATTCGGTCTTCATACTTTTTAAACTCTTTGAAATAAAGCATGCCTTTTTCATAATTATCGCGTTTTATCCACATTTCGGATAAGAATTTATTCGCCTCGGCAGTTTCTTCATTAAAACTATATTCTTTTGCCAGTGACAATCCTTGTTCAAGGTTTGATTGTGAATCCTCGAAATCTCCAGAGCGGATCAGTGCCCAGCCCAGGTTTATATAGATATCGGTAATGATTTTTTGATCCCCTAAAGAAAGGGCCCGTTTCAGGTTGGAACGTAAGAACGTGATCGCTTCTGTAATCCTCCCTTGATGCACGTAAACATGTGCGATACTATAATTACAAATGATTTTTCCTTTTTCAGAGTTTATGATTTCATTGTAGACCAATGATTTTCTAAAGTTCTTTAGGGCGGGTTCCAGTTCTCCCTGAGCCTCATAACACTCTCCCAGGTTTTGATGGTTAATGGCAAGACCAAGCTTATTGTCGAGTTCCTTTTCAAGGAGCATCGACTGTTCAAACTTTTCGATGGCGAGGTTGTATTGTTCCAGCATCTGGTAAATATTTCCGATACTGTTCAACGATACGTTTATGCTTCGCTTTAGTCCTATACTGGGTTCGGCCACCGACTCTGCAATCTCCAACGCTTCTTGACTGAAATCGAGCGCAGATTTAATGGCGTCGGTCCTTCTATAGACTACGCTGATCATATTCAAGCTGTACACCTTAAATTCGATGCTCTCGGCATCCGAAGAAATTTTCAGCGCCTGTTCAAATAGTGCTAGCGCCTTGGGGTAGTTCGAAAAATCCCTGTAAAGCCTTCCCAATTGATTTAACGCGTAGGCCTGACCGTAGGCATACCCAGCATCTTCGGCCTTTCTATCTACATAACGCAGTAAGGTGCTGTCTTTTCTGTAGGGTTTCAGCACCTGGTTGATTTCTTGATAGGTTTTTGGGGCCGCCTTGATCAAACTGTCAACTTTCCGTTCAAAGAGGTCTTGTCCACTCTGGGAGTACGCGGAGTGCACTAGCAGTAGTGCTATGCTCGACAGAAGCACTTTTAAAATGCGTCGACCAGCATGTGTAGGTACGGAATGGGTATTGTTGGGCTTTTGATGGGTCATGGAACAGGTTACAACAAATCTAAAAAATCTGATTTCTTTTGTCTGGAAACCGGAATTTTATGGTTTGATTTTAGTACAACATACCCATCGGTTTTTAAAAATTCCTTGATTTTATTGAGATTTACAATATATGAATTATGAATTCTAAAAAAGGACTCTTTCGGTAGAAGCGCATTTACTTCCTTTAGTTTTTTCGTAAGTACGATTTTTTGTCCGTCGACCAAGAAAATGGTGCTATAATTCCCGTCAGACTCTGCATACAGTATTTCATCACTTTCAAGAAACAATAATTTGCCATCTGTATTAAGCGTAATGCGCTTATTTAAGGGGTTTGAACTCAAGTTCACTAATACATCCTCTAATTTTTCCAGGGTTACGTTCTGGGAATTGAATTTTTTTATTTTGACAATGGTTTCCTCAAGGTCATCGGTATCAATGGGTTTTAAAAGATAATCCAATGCTTGGTTTTTTATGGCTTTTAAGGCATACTGATTGTAAGCGGTCGTTATGACCACAGGGAATTTTTTATTGGTCAATTTTTGGATAAATTGAAATCCGTCCATAGTAGGCATCTCAATATCTAGGAATAGGCAGTTCGGGGTATTCTTCTCTAAGTACGAAAGGGCTTCATGAGGGTTGGTGAAAGAGGCCTCGATAACAATTTCATCACTAAAATTGGTGAGTTCCCACGTAAGGCTCTGCAAAGCTTTAATTTCATCATCAACGATCACCGCTCGTAACATAAGTAGAAGTATAAGTAGAGAAAGTTAGGTAAAATTAGGGGCATGTGGTATTATCTCGATTTATTTTGTGCTAATGGATATTATTTGGGTATGATCTGCAAATAATCAATTACCCTGTCCATTATTTTGAAGGAAAAATAATACAGTTCATATTCCTTCAAGACTTCAGGAAATTATTGGCGTCCATCTATACATTAAAAGGAACAGGTTATACATAACCCAGTTTGGATTTTTGTTCTTGTCCTAACTTTAACGGCACTAAACGTAGTGGATAACTACATGGAATACCAAAGGTAAGTACGGTTCTACATAAAGTGGCCTAGGCGATTTTATAGCTAATGTATGGTCGTCCAAAAACGTAAAGCTCATGAACTTGTTCGTGGCATTACATTCTAAAAAAAGGTTTCGGGGGAACTACCTTTATTGGATTTGGCGAACATTTTTCTTATTATGAGCATTAGAGGGACCGTACATTTTTGGTTATGCATCTTACAATTTTAATAAACCATTGAGTATGCTATTATATACTTTTTGGTTTTATTTTTTTGTTGAAATCTGAGTCGTATTGGCCCTTGAAGATGATTTAGGCCTTAGGGCAATGAACATCACTTGCGAGGTTACATTTCAACACCTTGTGTTAAAAACTTTGTGACGAAAATCGTAAAACACCCTTTAGTTATTGAATGCATTTTTGAATCTTTGTTAGTCCCAGAAAGAAGGTAATATTCATCTTCTTCACAACTAAATTTTTAAAACTATATAATTATGTCCACAGCCTTAGAGCCTATTTTGGAAGAAAATGCAGACCGATTTGTTATTTTCCCTATTAAACATCACGATTTATGGGATTGGTACAAAAAATGTGAGGCTTGTTTCTGGACAGCGGAAGAAATTGACCTAAGTGAGGACCTCAATGACTGGAACAATAAGCTTAACGATGACGAGCGGTATTTTGTAAAACACATCCTCGCTTTTTTTGCGGCCTCAGATGGGATAGTGAACGAAAACCTGGCTGAGAATTTTGTGAGCGAGGTGCAATATGCCGAAGCCAAATTCTTCTACGGATTTCAAATTATGATGGAGAACATCCATTCCGAAACCTATTCATTGTTGATAGATACCTACGTAAAGGATGAGAAAGAAAAGAATGTCCTTTTCAAGGCTTTGGAGAATTTCCCTGCCATAAAGAAAAAAGCCGATTGGGCATTGAATTGGATCGAGTCACCTAGTTTTGCGGAACGTTTGATCGCATTTGCCGCGGTAGAAGGTATTTTCTTCTCGGGAGCCTTTTGCTCAATTTTTTGGTTGAAGAAAAGAGGGTTGATGCCAGGGCTGACTTTTTCAAATGAACTTATTTCAAGGGATGAAGGAATGCATTGTGACTATGCAGTTCACTTGCACAATAAACACCTGATCAATAAAGTGCCAAAGGAAAGAATCACCGCGATTTTGACCGAAGCACTAGATATAGAACGCGAGTTCATTACAGAATCCCTTCCCGCTAGTTTGATCGGGATGAATTCTAAATTGATGACCCAGTATCTAGAATTCGTAACGGATCGACTTTTGGTAGAGCTCGAATGCGATAGGGTCTATAATACGACCAATCCTTTTGATTTTATGGATATGATCTCGCTTCAAGGAAAAACAAATTTCTTCGAGAAAAGAGTCGCCGAATATCAAAAGGCCGGGGTCATGAATACCGATGAAGAAGCACAAAAAATCAGTTTCGACGCAGATTTCTAGATAAAACGCAAGTATTAAGGTTCTCCCATAAACCGATACGGCTTTTTGCCAAAGAATAAAGAACAACACAAATCTTTGCCTACAGGGTTTAGTTATACGTACCCGAATAGCTAAACGTTGTGGGCTTTGATGACCAACCAATAATAACCACTAAAAATAAGAGTAGCCACATGTATGTATTAAAAAGAGACGGAAGAAAAGAGCTGATCATGTTTGACAAGATCACCGCAAGAGTTAGAAAATTATGTTATGGTCTTAACGGGCTTGTAGACCCCTTGAAAGTGGCTATGAGGGTTATCGAAGGCCTCTACGATGGGGTTACGACCTCAGAACTGGATAATCTTGCTGCCGAGATCGCAGCAACGATGACGACGACACATCCTGATTATGCAAAGCTAGCTGCTCGTATCTCTGTCTCCAACTTACATAAGAACACCAAGAAATCGTTTTCGGAAACGATGGAAGATCTGTATGTATATGTAAATCCAAGAACCGGTAAGAAAGCGCCGCTTCTTTCGGACGAGGTGTATAAAGTGATTTCTGAAAATGCGGAACGCTTGGATTCTACCATCATTTACAACCGAGATTTTGGCTACGATTATTTTGGTTTTAAGACCTTGGAGCGTTCTTACCTTTTAAAGTTGAACGGAAAAATAGTGGAACGCCCACAACATATGTTAATGCGGGTTTCTGTAGGTATCCATCTAGATGATTTGGAGGCGGCAATCGAGACCTATGAACTCATGTCGAAGAAATATTTTACGCATGCAACACCGACCCTCTTCAACTCTGGAACACCAAAACCGCAGATGTCTTCCTGTTTTCTATTGGCCATGAAAGACGATAGTATCGATGGTATTTATGATACGTTAAAACAAACGGCAAAAATCTCACAATCCGCAGGGGGTATTGGTTTGTCTATCCATAATGTTCGGGCAACGGGATCTTATATTGCAGGAACCAACGGCACTTCGAATGGTATCGTACCCATGTTACAGGTATTCAATGACACGGCACGGTACGTAGATCAAGGCGGTGGAAAACGTAAAGGCAGCTTTGCGATTTATATGGAACCATGGCATGCGGACATTTACGAGTTCTTGGATTTGAAGAAAAACCACGGAAAAGAGGAGATGCGCGCGCGGGATTTGTTCTATGCGATGTGGATTTCCGATCTGTTCATGAGAAGGGTAGAAGCCAATGAGGAATGGACCTTAATGTGCCCCAATGAATGCCCAGATCTGTACAACAGGCACAGTGAGGAGTTTGAAAAATTATATACCAAATACGAAGCTGAAGGGAAAGGCCGTAAAACCGTTAGGGCCCGTGAACTTTGGGAGAAGATATTAGAGTCTCAGATAGAGACCGGTACGCCGTATATGTTGTACAAGGATGCCGCCAATAGAAAGAGTAATCAAAAGAACCTTGGAACCATACGTTCATCGAACCTATGTACCGAGATTATGGAATATACTTCCCCCGATGAGGTTGCGGTATGTAACTTGGCTTCCATAGCCTTGCCGATGTTCATCAAGAATGGGGCTTTTGATCACAAAGAGCTGTTCAAGGTAACAAAACGGGTCACTAAAAACCTGAACAAGGTGATTGACCGTAATTATTACCCGGTCAAGGAAGCCGAAAATTCGAATATGCGCCACAGGCCGATCGGTCTTGGAGTTCAAGGTTTGGCCGATGCGTTCATCATGCTCCGTTTGCCGTTTACAAGCGACGAGGCAAAAGCGCTGAATCAAGAAATTTTTGAAACGCTTTATTTTGCTGCGGTGACCGCATCTATGGAAATGGCAATTTTAGAAGGGCCCTATTCTACCTTTAAGGGTTCACCGATATCCAAAGGTGATTTTCAACATAATCTTTGGGGAATTAAGGATGATGAACTATCCGGTAGATGGGACTGGGGCAAGCTACGTAAAGAGGTCAAGAAAAATGGGGTGCGTAATTCCCTATTGGTAGCCCCGATGCCAACGGCATCAACCTCTCAAATTTTAGGCAACAACGAGTGTTTTGAACCTTACACTTCCAACATTTATACCCGACGGGTCCTTTCAGGAGAATTTATCGTGGTGAATAAGCATTTGTTGGAAGATTTGGTCGGTTTGGGCATGTGGAACGAGAACATGAAGCAAGATCTGATGCGCGCGAACGGTTCTATCCAACATATCGAAACCATACCCAAAGACATTAGAGAACTCTACAAGACGGTATGGGAGCTAAGCATGAAAGACATCATCGATATGTCTCGTCACAGAGGATATTTCATTGATCAGAGCCAATCGTTGAATCTGTTCATGGAGAATGCAAATTACTCTAAACTTACCTCTATGCATTTCTATGCATGGAAAAGTGGTTTAAAAACGGGAATGTACTATTTACGTACGAAAGCAGCGGTAGATGCTATTAAGTTTACCTTGGATAATACGAAGAAAAAAGAGGAGCCTGAGGTGGCGGCGGTTGAAACCGAAGTTGTGATGACCGCAGCTGTAGATGCAACGGTCAGTGGTCAACAGGTCTCTAAATTAGCACCGCAGGCAGAGTTGGATATACAGCCCATGTCACCACAAGAAATGAAGGAGATGATTGCCAAGGCCAAGGAGGGGCAAGCGGATGATGATTGCTTGATGTGCGGATCTTAAATGAAAAAGTTCAGTAACTGAAAAGACCCCGTTGTATGCGGGGTCTTTTTCGTTATAACCTTCTTAGAGACTAAGGCAAGGGGTTTAATTATCGTTTTTGATGTAAGGTTTTAGAATGCCTGTAAAAAGAAGCGCAGCGACATAAATAAGCAAAAGGGTGATGTACTGGTCCATGAGGGATGCATTAGTTGAAATATATACGCTCAAAGGCTCACTCTTGGATTACGGGGTATTCACAAAATCGTTATAGAAATTATGAAATTCTATTTTGAAACCATTGATGAACACTTTACACTGTTTTCCAAACAGATGCCATCGATGCAAAACAAAAGACATTCTTCCTTTTTTGTAAAGGAAATAAGAAACATTGACCGCTACGAATAATGCGGAATAAACAATAAGGGTTTGTACATGTGGGTCCATATACAAATAAACGAATAAGTAAGTATATTCTTACTTTTAAATGATGCAGTTCATCGAAAGGTTCTCTTTTTTCGATGAACTGCATCGAGTATTTATCGTATTGATAAAATCGCTAATAAACATCCCTGGGGAATAGCACTTAAAAACGCATCTATTCTTGAAGTAGATGGAGATATTGAACGCGTATTCAGTTCATGTTTGTAAACGAAAATTATGACCTATTTCTGGTCTACGAGGTCATTTTTTTGGTTACATAGCGAAGGAAGCTACAGAGGGTAAAATTCCAAACGCAAAACCAGTTTACGCCTAATAAGGAGAAATTTGCGGGTAAAAAAATGAACCTAACACGGGTGCATTACAGAAAACCATCTTCCTGTACGTATGCAGCGATAACTGCACGTTCTCCTTCCACACCCTGTTTGGAATTACCATGCTCCATGCCCAGAATGCCCTTGAATCCTTTTTCATGGATCCATTTAAAAATATTCTTATAGTTGATTTCACCCGTAGTAGGTTCTTTTCTCCCTGGATTGTCCCCCACCTGGATATATGCTATTTCATCCCAAGTTAAACCCATATTGCGAATCAAATTACCTTCGTTCTTTTGCATATGATAGATATCGTATAACAGTTTGCAAGAGGGGCTGTTCACGCCTTTGCAGATGAGATAGGTTTGTTCGGAGGTCTGTAGGTGCAGGTCGGGGGAATCGGAAAGGGGTTCCAAAACCATCACTAGCCCATGGGGTTCGAAAATTTCAGCACCTCTCCATAACGCCTCGATGACGTTGGCGTTTTGAACGCCTATCGGGAGACTTCTTTCATAAGCTCCTGGCACTACGGTCATCCATTTGGCGTTGGTGCGTTTTGCCACCTCTACCGCTTGCCGACATCCTTTTAAAAAGATATCTAGATGCTCTTGTTTACCTGCGGCCAAGGTGTTCTCCATATTTCCACCCTTTTCCACGACAAAAACACCCATGCGCATCCCTCGCTTTGAGAGGGCCTCACCCATTTTCTCTTGTAAGGGCACATCTCGTTTCATCATCCCGTTATCTTCGAATGCGGTAAAACCTTGGTCGGCCATAAAATTGATTTGGTCAATGGGGTCTTCGCCGGCAAGATGTTTGAACATTCCTAAATGTGGAGCGTAGTTTAAATTAAAGGAATGGGCCGATACCTTGGTATTCAAGAGATGCGCATAACCTCTATTTGTGCCTACTGCAATGGCACTGGCTCCTAAGGTGGTCCTTTGAATGAATTTTCTCCTTTTCATAAACGAATGCAGTTCAATTAAAAAACCAAGAGTCCGATAC
>JBARCC010000152.1:0-5371 GCA_049793635.1 Maribacter sp.
ACCCTGCTCCGCACCCTCCATTTGACACACTTTTTCAATAAACTCGGATGAATTGGGATTGGAATAGCGCGAATAGATATTGCGTTCCTTCTCCTCAGCAAAAGAAGCGCGCATATCCTCAGCATCCTCGAAAACAAAACTAGAAGTTAGGTACAAGGGCACGGAATGCTCTAGGTTTTCCGTTCTTTTTAATTGTGTTCGAATGGCGTTCGTTTCAAATTTGTTCATCTTACTGATTGGTGCTTTATCTGTCGGTGGTGTTTTTGCTGCCCCATTATTGGTCATTTTTTTTGTAAAATAATTGAGGTAGTTGAAATGATTTACATGAATCTGTACATTATCACTAATGCCCTTAGTCTTTTAGCAAGTTTTTAATTTCCTCCTGTAACTTATCTAAGTCCCTAACGATTATAGACCAAATAATCTCATCTGAAACAGTGTCGTAACCATGACTGATTCTGTTGCGGGTATCTATAATTTTTCTTGCATTTGTAATCGGAAAATCAGAATTGATCTTTAAAACGCGATTTACAGCTTCCCCGATGATTTCTAAATTTCTTTCAATAGCACGTTTTCCTTTTAAATCTTCTTGGAATTTTGAATACTCTCTTTTTTCGGGTAAGAACGCTTGTATTTCTTGAATTGCTTGCTCTATATCCGCTAACCAAGCACGGATTTCATTCCCCATAGATTTGGAATTTAGTCCTGTCAATTTCCTCCTTCAAAAATCTATTTCGTACCGCACGTAATTCCAAAAGGTCAATTTTGCGATTAAAAATCTTTTCAAGGTTGAATTTTAAATCAAAATATTTATCAGCATAGGAAAGTGGGTCTCGATCATCAATGTCGACTAACAAATCGATATCACTGTCAACCCGTAACCAATCTTGAAGCACAGAACCGAACGCAAAGAGGGACTTAACTCCGTTTGAGTCACATAGTTTTTTTATTTGCTCGATATGTTTGTCTATTTCTTTCATAATCCCTTGGTCTAAAGGTAATAAATTGTTTCTTCACCAATCGTAGTCACTGACCGAGCGTAGCCGAAGTCACCCTTTCTCCGCAATCCGCAATATATCTCCAAAAACGCCTCTCGCCGTAACCGCCGCTCCGGCTCCGGCCCCTTGTATCACTAAGGGATTTTCACCGTAAGATTCCGTATAGATCTCAATTATGGAGTCAGAGCCCTTTACCTGTCCCAAAGCGCTTTCCTTGGGTACCGAGACCAGCTTTACATCCAACATTCCCTTTTCCTTTTGCAAATTACCGTGCAAATCCCCTACATAGCGCAACACATGGCCGGGTTCCTGCTTCTTCTTAATGGCATCGAACTTGGTATTCAATACCTCAAGATTGTCCAAAAAGTTGGCTACAGTCCCTCCTCGCAGCTGCTCTGGAATCAGGTTTTCAATATGTATATCGCTAAACTCGTTATGGAGGTCCAGCTCCCGCGCCAAAATCAACAATTTGCGACCCACATCATTGCCAGAAAGGTCTTCCCGTGGGTCTGGCTCTGTAAAACCAAGCTTCATGGCATTTTGAATAACGGAGGAAAATGAAACATCGGCTTCTGAAAATGTATTGAATATATAACTCAATGAACCTGAGAAGACCCCTTTTATCCTGGTAATATTCTCACCGGACAAATGCAACAACTTAATGGTATCGATCAGTGGCAGCCCTGCCCCTACATTGGTTTCATACAAGTATTGCTTTTGGTTCCTGTTCAATTCTTCACGCAACAATTGGTAATAATCGAAGCCCAAAGTATTGGCAATTTTATTGGACGATACAAGGTCAAACCCATTTTCCACGAACTCAAAATAATTGGCCACGAAGACCATACTTGCCGTATTATCGATCGCGATAAGATTTTCTAAGTGGTGCTGTCTGGCAAACTCAAATATATCCTTTACTACATAGGGCTTTCCTTTTGCCTGGATATTCTTTCTCCAATTTTTGGTGATTCCCTTTTCGTTTAGCAGCACTTTCCTAGAATTGGCTATTCCAAAAACACGCAGGTCCAATTGTTTTCGTTCTTTAATGGTCTTGGTAGATTTTAATAGTTGATCTATGAGGGTACCTCCTACATTGCCATGACCGAAAACGACCATATTTATTTTTTTATTGATGCCGAAAATTTGACCGTGCATCACGTTCAAGGCTTTGTAGAGGTCAGACTTTCTGACCACCAAACTTACATTCTTTCCTGTAACCGTATTATTGAACAATAAGGGAACGATTTGGTTTTTGATCAACGCGTTGAAAGGTTTATGGAACGTGCTTAAATCTTGGCCAACGATGGATATGACCGAAACATCATCGATGACCGTAATCATGTTGATATCCTTGGACTCAAAATCGGTGCTAAACTCATTCTCCAAAGCCACTTTTGCACGTTTTGCCTTATCCTTCTTTACGACCAGACCGATTCCCCTTTCGGAGGATCCTTGGGCAACGATACTTACACTAATATTGTTCGCCTCCAAGGTCTTGAATATACGGGCGTCAATACCTACTTTTCCTAATAATCCCCTACCTTCTAAATTGATTATGGCCACATCCTCTATCACAGACAGGGACTTGATTCCCTCCTTACTCGACTTGGCACTGATGAGTGTGCCTTCATTGTCATGGTTATAGGTGTTTAGGATCCGTAGCGGAATATTCTTTTCAATAAGCGGGATAATGGTCTTGGCATGAAGGATGGTCGCACCAAAATTGGCCAATTCGTTCGCCTCCTCGTACGATAGGTTGGACAAACGTTTCGCTTCGGGCACATAGTCGGGATTGGCGGTATAGATACCGTCTACATGGGTATAATTCTGTAGTTCTTCTGCATCCAAGAAATTGGCCAATAAGGCGGCGGAATAGTTGCTGCCGTTTCTACCCAAGGTAGTCGTTTCCCCTTCCAGTGTACTGGCAATAAATCCGGTAACGACCGCAACCGTATCGTGCGGAATCTGTGAAAATTTCATCAAAATCCGTTCCTTGGACTCGGCTTCCAATACTTTGGCATCCCCAAAAGTATTATCTGTCTTTATAAGTTCACGGGTATCAATGGTTTGGGCCTTTATCCCTTTTCCAATAAGCAGTTTAGTTACCAGTTTAGCCGAAATAAGCTCCCCGTAGGCCAACACCTCATCCTTAACCTTCACGCTATAATCCCCCAAAAGGGACACCCCTTCGAATAATTTTGCCAAAGCCTTAAACTCGACAGAAAGACTTATGTTGGAATAGGTATGTTTTTGATACTTTTCCATGGTCTCGAAATCGGGCTTATAATCCTTACCCTTGGCCGCCTTTTCCAACAGCTGTTCTAACTGATCGGTCGCTTTCTCGCGCGCGGAAAGGACCATGGCAATATGCTCCCCTTTTTTTACTTTGCTGGTGACAATATCCAATACGCGTTCCAATCCTTCGCCGTTACTAAGGGATTTACCACCAAATTTTAGAATCTTGATTCTATCGATTTTCCCGTTACTATTGAAGATGCCCGACAACAGTTTTTCCATCTGGTCAAACTCTATCAAAAAAGCATCATGACCATGAAGCGATTGTACCTCGCCATAGGTGACATTACTTTTGGCCTGAGCCAATTGTTTAAAGGTATCCTTGTTTTCCTGTGCCGTAAAGAACATATCAGAATCCACACCAATGATGTGGATATTGGTATCGCTATTCTGAAGCTTGTTAAAGTTTTCTTCCCCATTGCGGGTAACATCAATGGTCTTCAACAATTGGTTCATGAGTTTATAGGCCGATAATTGAAAACGCTCCTGCAGCTTGTCGCCGTGGTGCATTAACCAACTTTCGACATTAAAAACCTTAAGCTCGGCATTGGTGCTTCGTTTAAATCGCTCTTTGAACGATGCGGGTGTGCGGTAGCATAACATGGCATGCATACGGGCATCGTGCACAGGTTGTTTTGAATTGACCAAAAATTGCTCCTGAATTTGGCAATTGGCGATCAACCAATCGGTCGATTTCCAATCAGAAGCAACCGGAATCAAATGCTCGGTTAGTTTAGGGTGTAACGCCGCCATTTCCCAAGCAATACCTCCGCCCAAAGAACCCCCAATAATCGCAAATAAGCGTTTTATGTTCAATTGCTCCAACCCTAATAAAAAAATACGGGCTACATCACCGGCAACAAAATCTTTGTAATTATCAATAACGAACTTATCATGGCCGTTGCCCGGAATATTAAAGGCCAAAATGGTATACTTTTGGGTATCGATACACTTTTCTTCCCCAATTAAGGAGGACCACCAGCCCTTTTCACCGGTTACGTTAGAATTGCCTGTTAGGGCATGGTTCACCAATATGATAGGAGCGGAATGTAGTTCCTTCCCAAAAAGCTGGTAAGATAATTGTATATCTTGAGACACACCGCTTAAGGTCCTATACGCTTTAATCTGTATTAAATGCAGCATTCTATTTCGAAATCAATTTTATGTTTTGGCTACCCGAAGCGACAATTATACTAAAACCGATCTGTCCACGGCGGCGAACGCCTGCTCCAAATCCGCTTTTAAATCCTCCACGGCTTCCAGACCTACCGATAGGCGTATCAAATCCTGGCCAACTCCGGCGCCCTCCTGCTGTTCTACAGTAAGTTGTTGGTGCGTGGTACTGGCTGGATGAATGATCAACGATTTGGTATCCCCAATATTTGCCAACAGAGAGAATATTTTAGTTGCATCCGTCACTTGTTTAGCCGCTTCAAAACCTCCTTTTATACCGAAGGTTACCAGACCACTCTGCCCTTGGGGCAAGTATTCCTGCGCCAGTGCGTAATATTTGTTGCTTTTCAACCCTGGATAATTTACCCAAGCTACCTCATCCCTAGCTTCTAACCAGGTAGCGAGTTCCAAGGCGTTAGCGCTATGTTGTTTGATACGAACAGGTAAGGTCTCCAAACCTTGTATGATTTGGAAGGCGTTGAAGGGACTCAACGCTCCGCCGTAATCCCGTAAGCCTTCCAATATTAATTTAAAGGTAAACGCTGCAGCTCCCAAGGCCTCGCTGTATACCAGACCATGATACCCTGCGGAAGGCTCTGTAAACTCCGGGAACTTTCCGTTGGTCCAGTCAAAGGTACCGGCATCGATAATGGCGCCTCCCAAGGAAGTACCTTGCCCGCCAATATATTTGGTCAGGGAATGGATTACCAAATTGGCGCCGTATTCAATGGGGTTCAGCAATACTGGAGTAGCCACCGTATTGTCCACGATAAAAGGAACTTTCGCCGCTTTAGCCTGTTTGGAAATCGCTTTTAAATCCAATACATCCAATTTTGGATTTCCTAGGGATTCCACAAAGATGGCCCGGGTATTTTCCTGTACCGCAGCGCCAAAATTTTCTGGAT
>JBARCC010000153.1:0-8725 GCA_049793635.1 Maribacter sp.
GTTCGGAACACCGTGCGTAGCCCAACGGGTATGACCGATGCCTATGCTTCCTTCCAAAGAAATGCTTTTTGCTTTATTTTTTAAATCTTCAACTTTACCCTTTGTTTTGGAGAGATTGATTTTTTTACCGTCAAATAATGCTATCCCGGCACTATCATACCCACGGTACTCTAATCGTTGCAAGCCTTTTATAATGATGGGATATGCATCCCTATGACCTATATACCCTACTATTCCACACATATTGATTCCTGTTTGATGATTTTTGGTACGGATACCTAAGCACGCTACCTCTACTTCTCGTTAAAGGAAACATGCCTTACTGAATACACAACGTGCAAATGACGCAAGTGGTATATCAATCCGTGAAATTATATACGAAAAGCTTTAACTATTAGTTCGTTTCAGTGTAAAAAAGTTCGAGCCGCAATCTTTTATCAAAGTTAGGATCTGTTGATTGCAGGTTACTCCCGAATAATACTGTGCTTAAAGGGGTAATACGAGAAGTAGTCGGCAACGTTTCTTCCCCATTAGTAACTCTCGCATTCGCAACACTCAGGTTTAAGATATTGGTAGTCAACGTAAGCCCCAACGTGGCATTTGTAGAATCTCTTACCACCATATTATTGATATGGTCCGTAATCTTCACTGAATAAGTAATTCCTTTGCCATTCGATTTTTCAATGATTCCATCATAATTAAGGTACAGACCAAAAAGGTCTTGAGCACTACTTTGTTCTGTCAAAGGATTAATTAGCGGTAAATTATTTTCAGTGTTATATAGGTATAACCTTGGCGGCTCTGCAATACTCCCGTTGGCATCCAACAGTTCGCGGTCGATATGAAATACCAGATTGGCTTCGTTGATGACCCAGTTTTGGCTCCTTATCTGTTCAATGATATTTTCGGCGCCATTCTCCTCGAAAAGATTAATCTCGGCATAGGTACCCGCACCCCCTTTTAGATAAATTCTCTCAGCATTCTCACCAGTATCCAAACTTTCGATAATCTGAGCACCGTAATTTTCGGTCAGCAATGTATTTACAGCATTCCCTGCCGCACTTTGAAGAAGGAAAAAAGTAAAGTTTCTTTCATTAGTCGCATTCACCATATTTGCGGTAGTATCGAAACTATCATAGGTGTAGGTCATGGTAATATTAGACGTTTTTAAGTCGAACAAGAACATCACGTCATTCCCTTCATCGTCGGCGACCGAAAAATGCAAACCTCTTAGAAATTCCGAAAAATTCGATTGACTGATCAATTCGGAAGAACCTTCTTTATCCAGAATGTTTTCTTGGAAAAAATCGGAATCCAACGCAATTCGTATACCAGGAGGCACACGGGTAAACGTTAAGCTTTCATCGACCTCGGTATCCTCGTCATCCACATTGGGTATCAAAATTTGCTGATTGTTAATTTCAACGATACTATCGAATAGCACATCGGAGACAAAACTGGGTGAGAACTCTTGGGTGGAATAATACTCCTGTGCCTCTTGAAAGTTGGTATTAGGGTCAAGGTCTCGAAGGAAAAAGGTAGAACGTTCCACTTTTAAATTCAGGGTGGGCATCGTGGTCACATTGTCATAATTGACGCCATTCACGTAAATACTATCCAAATCTACCTTTTGGGAGAAATTATTGGCAACAATTGGAGATTGGTCAATATCGTTGAGTCCATCTAAATCAGCATCTACACTGTTGGCATCCAAGGGGTCGGTTCCCGCCGCAGTTTCCAGCCTGTTGGAAACCTCGTCGCCATCATCATCGTTTTCACTATTCTCCGGCTCACTGTCGAACAAGTCTGGTACGCCATCGCGATCAGTATCCCTAATGGTACCCCTGGTTAGAAAGGGGATGTATAAAATCACCTCTTTCACCTTTTCGTTCTCTTGAACTACCGTATTGGCTACCCCTGCAGTCCCAGCCGTATTTTCTTGATCCTGTGAAAAAGCCCCAAAGGTTGGGTTCGTAGTCGATAATAGTAGCTGTGATGTTACAGACGCCTTGGTTCTACCGTATATAGGGTCATCGAAATTCCCCAATTGGTATATGGGCAGCTGATTGGTCTGAACGGCCTCAATGTTCTTGTTGAAGGCAAACACATCGTACACTTCCCTTCCCGTGCTAAAAGGCTCATTGCCCACGACCCCAGCACCTATCGTAGTAAAATCTTCCTCACAAGATACTAATAGCCCTAATATCAAAAACGTTCCCAAGAATTTGGAAGAAACGCACTTATTAAAAAAATTCATTCAGATTATTTTAAAACTTCGGTGTTATAAAAATTGGCATATGCTTCCTCGAACTCTTGCACGGGCACATACTGCAACACTGGTTTTTTAAGGTTGGAGATATGGTTTTCTATTTCATCTGGAATATCTTCCGAGGCTAAAATAATGGCATCCGCATGATCTACGGCCACCTTTAACAAATTATTATAGGTGGGGTCACCCAGCGCCGTAATTTCCTCTTCGGGGATGCCGTCAAAAGCGATCTTTTTAATCATGTCTTTGTCCAACGATCCCTCAAACGTTTTGCCATAAACGGACAATACAATTTTACTATCTGCAAAAAGAGGTTCGTCCGCGTAGTATTTTTTGAGGTATAACGGCAATAAGCTCGCCATCCAACCATGCACATGAATTATGTCTGGGGACCAATTTAATTTCTTTACCGTTTCCATGACCCCCTTTGCAAAGAAAATGGCACGTTGGTCATTATCCGGGAAAAGTTTACCTTGCTTGTCGGTGAAGGTGGCCTTTCTCTTGAAATATTCCTCGTTATCGATAAAATAGACCTGTATTCTTTCCTTCGGGATGGAAGCTACCTTAATGATCAACGGCATGTCCATATCATTAATCACCAAATTCATCCCAGAGAGGCGAATTACTTCGTGTAATTGATGCCGTCTTTCGTTGATGTTTCCATATCTAGGCATGAAAATACGTATTTGGCCACCATTGCTGTTGACCATTCTAGGTGCTTCATAAGACATTAAGGAGACTTCGTTTTCGGGTAAATAGGGGACTAATTCAGAAGATACAAATAATATCTTTTTACCATTCATAAAGGTTGTATTTAATTTTTCACTAGAACGTAGCTGCAAAATTACAAAAAATATAGAGATTACCAGTAATTATAGTAAGTTTGCTCGTTAATGCACACTTTAAATGTTGGTACTTAAGACCAAAAGAGAACTTCGAGAGACGCTCCTTAACCTACATAATTCAGTTGATATTGGCCTTGTTCCCACGATGGGGGCCTTACATTTTGGTCATGTATCCCTCATCAAAAAAGCGATCGCTGAAAATGAACAGGTAGTCGTTAGCATCTTCGTAAACCCGACGCAATTCAATAATGTCGACGACCTAAAAAACTATCCACAGACCTTGGATGCCGATGTAAGGCTGATTTCTACCGTTTCAAAAAACTGCATTGTCTTTGCCCCTTCGGTGAAGGAAATATACCGTGAGGACATCCAACATAAAAAATACGATTTTGCAGGTTTGGACAAGGTCATGGAAGGTGAATTCAGGGATAATCATTTTAACGGGGTCGGCACCATCGTGGAAGCGCTTTTAAGGTTAGTACGCCCTACAAGGGCATATTTTGGCGAAAAAGATTTTCAGCAATTGCGTATCATCCAAAAGCTTACGGAGGTACAAAAGATTCCCGTGAAGATCGTTGGTTGTGACATCGTTCGTGAAAGCCACGGGCTTGCCATGAGTTCACGTAACGAAAGGTTGAGTGATGTACTACGACAAAAGGCCGGGTTTATTTACGAAACACTTAACAGCACCAAAGAACAATTTGGCATGGAAAGTGCAACGTTTATTAAGGATTGGGTCGTTAGGCAATTTGAAGAAAACGCATTTTTTACGTTGGAATATTTTGAGATTACCGATGTAGAAACCTTAACGCCCATCAAAACAAAAATAGAGAACACGAAATATAGGGCGTTCATAGCCGTTTATGCCGACAAGGTAAGGCTTATCGATAATATCGCTCTCAATTAGTTAATTTTGCAGAATGCAAGTACAAGTAGTCAAATCGAAAATTCATAGGGTAAAAGTTACCGGTGCCGACCTCAATTATATCGGGAGTATTACGATTGATGAGGATTTAATGGATGCCGCCAATTTGATACGGGGAGAAAAGGTTCAAATCGTCAACAACAACAATGGTGAACGTTTGGAAACCTACGCCATACCCGGACCAAGAAAAAGCGGGGAAATCACGTTAAACGGAGCTGCTGCGCGAAAAGTAGCTGTCGGTGACGTGCTTATTCTCATTGCCTATGCTTGGATGGATTTCGAAGAAGCCAAGCGCTTTAACCCCTCACTGGTATTCCCTAACGAAAGCAATAATTTATTGACCTGACTTTGGCAAGTACCCTAAAAAAAAGTCTTAAAACTGTACTCCCGATCGTATTGGGAGTTTTTTTGGTCTGGTACTCCATACACTCCACCTCGCCCGAAAATCGAAAAGAAATTCTCTTTTACATTAAAGGGGCAGATCCCTTATGGGTGGGGATTTCGGTTCTTCTAGGCATCTTAGGCCATGTTTCAAGGGCGATTCGATGGAATTATCTTTTGGAACCACTGGGCTATTCACCCCGCCTCATTAACAATGTGCTTATTATTTTAACTTCGTACTTGGCCAACCTAGGTATTCCAAGAACCGGGGAAGTGCTACGTGCCACGGCACTCACCACCTACGAAAAAGTACCGTTCGAAAAAGGATTCGGTACGATCGTCACCGAAAGGGTTATTGATGTGATCATGCTTCTTTTCGTGGTCCTGACCGCTTTTTTATTGCAGACCGATGTAATCATGAAGATGCTTTTAGAACGGGGATTTAATTTGAAAGGGCTTGTGCTAATGGCTGCAATTGGGATGCTCATGGTCGCTGTATTCATTTTTGTAATCAAAAAATCGAAGCATCCTTTTGCCATAAAAATCAAAGGATTCGTAAAAGGGTTATTGGCAGGTATTTTTAGTATTTTCAAAATGAAGCACAAATGGTTGTTTTTGTTACATACCTTTTTCATTTGGGGATGTTACATCGGTATGCTTTGGGTCATCAAATTTACCGTGCCGGAAACCATCGGTCTTTCCATAAGTCAGTTGCTGGTCGCCTTTGTGGCCGGGGCTTTTGCCATGGCCACCACCAATGGGGGTGTAGGCCTATATCCTATCGCGGTGAGTAGTGCTTTGGGTATTTTTGGCATTAGTACTGTTTCAGGGGATGCCTTCGGATGGATCATTTGGATCGCACAGACCTTAATGATAGTGGTTTTTGGTGCAATATCTTTTCTTCTATTACCGTTATTGAACAGAAACAAATAGTAATAGTACTATTTTCAACAAGCAGATATGCGGTACTTGATTTATATTTTAACGCTTTTAGGTAGCGTTACGTCCTTTTCACAGGTCACCCAAGAAATTTTTGAGTCGTTCAAACTTCAGGAAAGACGGGATGTACAGTACTATTTTCCGGAAAAGATGGATGCGAAGAAAAAATATCCCTTGATCATCGTCCTCGATGGAGACTACTTATTCGAACAGGTCGTCGCCACCTCAAAATTTTATAGCCGTTTTCATGGTATGCCACAAAGCATTGTAGTAGGTATCAACCAAAGTAAAAATGACCTAAGGTATGCCGATTGCGCCTTTGATGCGGAAAGCGGATTACCATCGGAGAAAGGAAAGAGCTTTTATGAATTTATAGGTATGGAACTCATCCCGTATTTGGACCTGAATTACAGTACCGCTCCCTTTAAGATGATTGTCGGTTATGACATCACTGCAAATTTTCAGAATTACTGGTTGTTCAAGGACAATTCGGTTTTTGATGCATACCTGAGTATTTCACCTACCCTGGCCCCAGAAATGGAAACAAGGGTACCCATGCGCTTGAATACATTTCAGAAACAGCTTTTTTACCAGTTGATCGTAGAAGGTGAACCTACAAGTGACACCTCCAAAATAATGGCGATGGACAAAGGCATCAAAGCCTTGGAAAAAGAATCGCTCCACTATTTTTTCGATGAATACAAGAACGCCGATCATATTTCGATAGCCACTTACGGCATCGGGAAAGCCTTCGACAACATTTTCGGAATGTTCAAACCCATTAGCCCAAAGGAATATAAGACCCAAATACTCACTTCTGAAGCACCGGTCTATGCCTATCTAGAACAAAAATACCAAGGTATTGTAGACCTTTTCGGCTTTAGCAAACCTGTAGAACTTAACGATATCATGGCCATTTATGCCGCATCCCGTAAAAAGGAAGATTTCGAATCGTTGAAACCATTATCGGACCTCTGTAAAAAGGAATATCCAGAGACCATGCTCGGTTTTTACTTCGAAGGTGAATACTACGAACAATTAGGCGAACCCAAAAAAGCACTTAAAACCTTTGAAAAAGCATTTTTAATGAAAGAGATCGATTTCTTGACCAAAGAAATGGCCCTCGAAAAAATGGATGCCCTGAAAGCCGATTTCGGTTTTTAAGGCATTCGCAAACCAGCTAGTTCCCAAATTAGCCCAACCTACTTATTATGATTAAAATCGATTCAATTTACTTTGTCTTTTCCGGAGTATTGTTTACGTATTACGGATTAAAAGGAGCCTTCATAATGCCCTACAGCGGCATTGCGTTATTTATGGCCTGGGCCTGTTTCTTTATGGCCTTCAGCACCATTGCAAACCGAAGGTCGAGCGATAATTAAACGACATCCTTAAAACAAACGAACGCACAATGTCAAACTTCTTGTTACCTTTAGCACAAAGGTAAACGGGTAAGTATGGCCAAAACGAAAACTGCTTTTTTTTGTCAAAATTGTGGTACCCAATACGCAAAATGGGTAGGGCAATGTGCCGCTTGTAAAGAGTGGAATACGGTCGTCGAGGAAGTGGTTCAAAAGGAAGAAAAAGCAAGCTGGAAATCGCCTACTCAAACGGCAAAAAGGATTTCAAAGCCGCTTTTAATACGTGAAATTAGTATTGAAAAGGAAGTTCGTCTCAATACGTTCGATTTGGAATTCAATCGGGTGTTGGGCGGTGGTCTCGTTCCGGGGGCTTTAGTTTTATTGGGTGGGGAGCCCGGTGTCGGTAAAAGTACGCTGCTCTTACAAATTGCATTGAAACTACCGTACAAGACCTTGTACGTTTCGGGAGAGGAAAGTCAGAAACAGATCAAGATGCGGGCCGATAGAATTTTTCCCAATAGCCAGACCTGCCTGATACTGACCGAAACCAAGACCCAGAACATTTTCAAGCAAATTGAAGCTACAGAACCTGATATAGTGGTCATCGACTCTATACAGACCCTTCACTCCGACTATATAGAATCTGCCGCCGGCAGTATTTCCCAAATTCGGGAATGTACCGCAGAACTCATAAAATTTGCGAAGGAGACCAATACGCCCGTTATTCTCATCGGTCATATTACCAAAGACGGTTCCATTGCAGGCCCTAAGATATTGGAACATATGGTAGATACCGTTTTACAGTTCGAAGGTGACCGCAATTACGTGTACCGTATTCTGAGGTCCTTGAAGAATAGGTTCGGATCTACTGCCGAACTTGGTATTTATGAAATGCAGGGCAGTGGGCTGAGGGAAGTCAATAACCCATCCGAAGTACTTATTTCAAAAAACGATGAAGGGTTGAGCGGTACGGCCATCGCCTCTACCGTTGAGGGTATGCGGCCATTACTTATCGAAATACAGGCATTGGTAAGTACGGCGGTATATGGCACTCCGCAACGTTCAACGACTGGGTATAATGCCAAACGGCTGAACATGCTCTTGGCCGTTCTGGAAAAGCGTGCTGGTTTTAAATTGGGTGCCAAAGATGTTTTTCTTAACATCACCGGGGGAATTTCGGTAGACGACCCGGCAATCGATCTTGCGGTCGTCGCCGCCATCCTATCGAGCAATGAGGACATCCCTATTGCCAAAGGAATCTGTTTTGCGGCAGAAGTAGGCCTTGCTGGGGAGATAAGACCGGTACAACGTGTAGAGCAGCGTATTTTAGAAGCTGAAAAACTGGGATATACCACCATTATTGTTTCCAAAAACAATAAGATCGGACTAAAATCATCGAACATAAAAATTTTGCTGGCTTCTAAAATAGAAGAGGTTGCCCGTACCCTATTTGGTTAACGCTTATCCCTCATAATTCTAGCAAATACCATGATCACGATGATTACGGCAAGGATGACCACGATTTGCCAAAATCCTATTTTTAAGGCGATGAGAGGTGCCATGTTACGGTGCAGGGTTAGGCATTAATTGATGTATCGCCTCTATAGCTTTAAGAACCTGCTCTGAAAGTGTGACATCGATACTACCTATATTCTCTTCCAATTGGCGCATGGTCGTTGCCCCTATGATCGTACTGGTCACAAAAGGTCTTGTGTTCACGAAGGCCAATGCCATTTGTGCCAAGCTAAGTCCATTTGCCTGGGCCAGTTCATAATACTTTTGAGTGGCCTGTACCGCAGTAGTCCCATTATACCTGCCATATTGTGGAAAGAGATCTAGGCGGGAACCTTCCGGTAAGCGGTCCCCTAAATATTTACCGCTCAACACCCCGAAGCCCAACGGGGAATAGGCCAAGAGCCCTACCTGTTCCCTTGCTGAAATTTCGGCCATCCCAACCTCGAACAATCGGTTAAGTAGCGAATACGGATTTTGGACGGTAATGGTT
>JBARCC010000154.1:0-1515 GCA_049793635.1 Maribacter sp.
TATAATGTATATAAAGACGGTTTCATAGCTTGGAATTTCTAAGACAGTATTAACAGAATTAACAGACGGTTTCATCACCGTCTTTTTTATTTTTGTAACGTTTCTTTGCAGTAGTTTTTTTATGCTGCATTGCAGTATACCTATGCGTTTGGCATCCTTGAATTATGAAAAAGACGTTTGTACTAGTCATCTTGTTTATCCTTCCGATCGTGGCCTATCTTTTCTTTGCGTCGGGTGTGAATAATTTTGGAAAGTTACCCCAATTGACCCAAAACATAAATGAGCTTAATTTCGGGAATGATATCAAGTTCAAGAATAAAATTACCATATTGGGATTCTTGGGTGCTGATGTGGAACTGAAAAAAGGAAATGCCTTCAACCTTAATCAAAAAATATACAAACGTTTTCGCGATTTCAACGATTTTCAGTTCGTGATGGTATTGCCGAGAGGTACGGAAGCCACTGTGAAGGAAATTAACACAGAACTTTCTGCGCTTACGAATACCGACAAATGGAATTTCATCTTTGCAGAACCTAAAGAAATTATACGTTTGTTCGAAAGCCTAAATACCGACCTTGCCTTAGATGATAAGCTAGGGACACCTTACGTTTTCATCATAGACAAGGATAAAAATTTAAGAGGTAGAACCAAAGATGAGGAAGAAGGAACCAAATACGGTTTCAACTCGAATTCTGTGGCGGATCTAAATAATAAAATGGAAGACGATGTGAAAATTATTTTGGCAGAGTACCGTCTGGCCTTAAAGAAGAACAACGTAGATAGATCAAAATAATGAATAAAAAATATACATATGTTTGGGTATCATTGATTGTGTTGATCTTGGGAATAATTGTCGTGCCCCGTATTGTGGATCGTCTTTCGAAAGGTACCGTGGTAGAGAACGATCGTTTGAATACTGAACAAAGCAATGAGGCCTTGGGCTATATACTGTTGGATGGAAAAAATAGAAAAGTACCCTCTGTTGAATTCATCAATCAAGATAGTGTGCTCGTTTCAAATACCGATTACTTGGGAAAGGTCTATGTGGTAGATTTCTTCTTTACCAGATGCCCGAGCATTTGTCCGGTAATGACCCAAAATTTGGTCAGCCTTCAGGAGGAGTTCAAAAATAGAGAGGATTTTGGGATTGCCTCCTTTAGCATCACTCCAGAATTTGATACTCCCAAAGTACTAAGGGCATACGCCGAAAAATACGACATCGTTGACGCAGATTGGAACTTAATGACCGGGAATACAGATTCCATCTATCGTTTGGCAAACGCAGGGTTTAATATCTATGCAGAGGAAAAACCTGATGCTGCAGGGGGCTTTGAACATTCGGGCCTATTCGCTTTAGTGGATAAACAAGGGTACCTAAGGTCGCGAAAAGACGCTTATGGAAATCCAATCGTGTATTATAGAGGGGCGATTTTAGAAGAAAGGGGCATTAATGATCAAGGGGAAGAGGAGGAAATCGGTATTCTAAGGAAAGATATCTCCAAATTGTTAAAAGA
>JBARCC010000155.1:0-2229 GCA_049793635.1 Maribacter sp.
AAAGAGCAGCTACGATAAATAGATAAACTACACGTTCTAAAAGGCATATTACCCACTTTCCTTATTTTAAGATGATTAACCATTCTAATTGAATATTTTCCGTTACTTTTGCCTTACTTATAATGAATCTAAATAAAGATTGGAGACTACGGTAGCACATTTGAAGAGAGGGCAAAGGGGAATTATCAAAGAATTCACAGAAAACGCCCTACCTATCAAACTTCTTGAATTGGGCTGTTTACCGGGGAATACGGTAGAGCTGGTTCAAATCGCTCCTCTAAAAGATCCCATTTATATAAATGTGAACGGCTCACATATCGCTATTCGAAGAGACATGGCGATCCTTATTGCTTTGGAGCTTATCGACGATGACGTGATATGAGTAAACAAATTAACGTTGCACTTATTGGCAATCCCAATACCGGTAAAACCTCCGTTTTTAATCAGCTAACGGGGCTTAACCAAAAGGTGGGCAACTACCCTGGTATCACCGTTGAAAAGAAAGAAGGGGTTTGCAAGCTTCCTCGTGGGGTACGGGCGCATATATTGGATTTACCGGGCACCTATAGCCTCAATACGACGTCGTTGGATGAGAGTGTTGCCGTTGAACTGCTTTTGAACAAAAACGATAAGGATCACCCCGATGTTGCCCTGGTCATATCAGATGTTGAGAACCTGAAACGGAACCTTCTTCTTTTTACGCAAATAAAAGATTTGAAGATTCCTGCGATTCTGGTTATTAATATGGCGGATCGTATGTCGCGTAAGGGAATTTCACTCGACATTCCCTTATTGGAAGAAAAGCTCAATACCAAAATTGCCTTGGTCAGCACTCGTAAAGAGACCGGAATATCGAACTTAAAAGAGTTGATCGCCGACTATAAAAATCTTTCGAAAGAACAAAATGTCGATGCAACCGTTATCGACCCCACGTATTTCGCACGCCTAAAGCAAACCTTCCCCAAAGAGGATATCTATAAGCTTTGGCTGGTCATCACACAGGATGTCAACTTCATGCCGATCGAGAAAAAGTTCATCAAAGACACCTCCACGTTCGTTACCAAAACAAAGTCTGAATTAAAACGGTTACAGCAAAAAGAAACGATATTAAGGTACCAGTTCATCAACGGTATTTTGAAGGAAACCTACAAAGTCGATATCAACGCCGCAAAAGGGTTTAGGGCTACCCTTGATAAAGTGCTCACCCACAAGGTATTCGGCTACCTGATTTTCTTTCTGATCCTGCTCACCATATTCCAGGCTATTTATGAGTGGAGCGAATACCCGATGGATTTGATCGATGGCTTTTTTGCATCCTCCACAGAATGGGTGAAAGAAGTGCTGCCTCCTGGGGTATTCACCAATCTAATAGCAGAAGGGGTGCTTGCCGGTATTGGGGGTATTGTCATCTTTATTCCGCAAATTGCGTTTCTCTTTTTATTCATATCGCTCTTGGAGGAAACCGGTTATATGAGCAGGGTGGTATTTCTGATGGACCGTATCATGCGTCCTTTTGGATTAAGCGGTAAAAGTATCGTTCCGTTGATTTCGGGAACTGCCTGTGCGATACCAGCGATCATGGCCACCAGAACCATCGAAAATTGGAAAGAACGGCTCATTACCATTTTAGTTACCCCGTTCACCACCTGTTCGGCCAGATTGCCCGTTTACCTGATCATTATCGCACTGGTCATCCCCGATGGAAGTTTTCTAGGCCTCTCCTTAAAAGCGTTGACATTGATGCTATTGTACATCGTTGGTTTTGTCGCTGCGATTTTATCCGCGGTGATCTTGAACAAAATTCTCGACATTAAGAGCAAATCGTTCTTTGTGGTCGAGATGCCAAATTATAAATTACCGCTATTAAAAAATGTGGGGTACACCGTGTTGGAAAAAACAAAAAGCTTCGTATTCGGGGCCGGAAAAATTATTTTGGCAATATCGGTAATTCTATGGTTTTTAGGTTCTAACGGTTTTTCGGATGAATTTAAAAACGCCGAAGAAATAGTTACCCAACGCATACAGAACGATGGTTTTAGCACCTATAGTACAGCATACATCAAAACGAAAGAAGCGGAAGGCAGCCTAATCGTAACGGCGGATAGCGAGGGCAATCAAACCACTTCAATAAGCACCGAAGAATTGCAGGAGCGCGCACTTAACCAAGAAATCGCAAGTTATCGATTAGAGCACTCCTATATGGGATATATGGGCAAAGCTATCGAACCC
>JBARCC010000156.1:0-4119 GCA_049793635.1 Maribacter sp.
GGTTGCCAAGTGCGTACCCCAAGAATTCTGAAGGTGATTTAAGTTGGGCGAAGGTTAATATGGGAAGTAATAAAAAGGTATAACGTAAAAATTTTTGCATAGAAGGAATTTTTTATTCTTAGTCAACCAAATCTATTAAATTATCTTTGGAAATGTCCTCTTTTGAAGGGTATTTCAACTAGTATTTCGGTATTTAAAACCGATGTAATTAACGTATTTTTAGAAACTATACCGACAAAGCGTTTTATATTTACTCGATAATCGAGATTTGATGCTTCGACCCTTGCGTCGAACTAAACTATTATTTTCATTTAAATGCCTTTTGGGCTAGTTCCAAGGTAATTTACCTAGTTTTTGATTTTTATATGGATATTGACTGTTTACCCCTAGAAAAGACCGGCTATTTCTCCGAACTGATTTGCGATTACGTCGCTGCCGATGAAAAGGTAAAAACGTTGTACCATCGATTTCCATCCTTGGATGGTTTTGAAAAACAGATCGCGGAGAAGGAGCAGCGTTTTACGGAACAGCAACGACACATTTTGTATACCTCGATTACGGACCAATATGCTAAGGTAACCACTTCAAAAGAGACGAAGGCGCACATTCAGCTTCTAAAAGACCCGAAGACCTTTACGGTGGTTACGGGGCATCAATTGAATCTTTTTACGGGGCCTTTGTATTTCCTTTATAAAATTATATCGACCATAAATCTCACGAAGCGCTTAAAGAAGGAGTTTCCCTCCTATAATTTTGTACCCATTTACTGGATGGCGACCGAAGATCATGATTTTGAGGAAATCAACTACTTTAATTTTAAGGGTCTAAAATTTCAATGGAATAAAGAGGTTTCCGGGGCTGTAGGGCATTTGGAAACGGATGGGCTGGAAAAGGTGTTTACCGAGTTTTCGAATTCTATAGGTACTAGTAGCCACGCCGAGGAGCTAAAAAGATTGTTCAAAGGGGCCTATCTCGATCACGATACCCTTACCGGTGCCACTCGGTATTTGGCCAACGAACTCTTTAAGGAGTACGGTTTGGTCATCGTGGACGGTGATGACCAAGCGTTGAAGCGATTACTGATTCCTTATATGAAGCGGGATATTTTTGACCAAACAGCATTTGAAAAGGTCAACGAAACCCTTGCGAAGATGGGTCAAATGTCTGCGAATTATTCCGTTCAGGTGAATCCACGGGAAATCAATTACTTTTATGTGAAGGATGGTATTCGGGAACGGATAGTCGAATACAAAGGGCGGTACGTAATAAACGAAACGGACATTTCTTTTTCCAAATCAGAATTGCTGCAAGAGATGGATAATGCGCCCGAGCGTTTTTCACCCAACGTCATCGCAAGGCCCCTGTATCAGGAAGTTATTTTACCCAACCTTTGTTATATCGGTGGCGGAGGGGAAATTGCCTATTGGTTAGAGTTAAAGACGGTCTTTGAGGCGATGGAAGTCCCTTTTCCTATAGTACTGGTTAGGAATTCGGCACTCCTTATTTCAGAAAAGCAAGCCGATAAATTAAACCGGATGAACATTGCTATCCCAGATTTGTTTTTGAAGCAAAGTAGTTTGATCAACAAAAAAATTAGGGAAATTTCCAATATCGACATCGATTTTTCACCTCAAAAAAAACAGTTGGAAGAACAGTTCAAAGGGATGTACGCGTTGGCCGAAAAAACCGATAAATCATTTTTGGGAGCGGTGAAGGCGCAAGAAGTGAAGCAGAAAAAGGGTCTGGATCGTCTAGAAAAACGGTTGTTAAAAGCGCAAAAAAGAAAATTGGAGGATCATGTGGTGCGCATGACCGAAATACAGAACGCACTTTTTCCCATGCACTCGTTGCAAGAGCGCAAACTTAACTTTTCAGAATTTTATTTAGAATACGGTCAAGTATTGATTCCCACATTATGCGAAGCACTCGACCCGCTTAAACTTGAGTTTACGGTAATCACCCTATAATCTGATTATGGCAAAGGGCTTTACGTTTCAAAGGATATCCGTTCTTGCCTTGGTTGCGTTGCTTGCCATCACCTTGATCACTCTTTTCAAAAGCGCATTGGAGCTTGAAGATGCCGAGCAGGCGTACTATTCCCAATGGTTACGGTGGGGCTATGATGACCAGCCTCCATTATACACTTGGTTGCAATATGGGTTGCATCAGCTATTGGGTGTCCATAAATTGTCTTTATCAATTTTCAGGGGATTCCTGTTCGCAGCTACCTTGCTGCTCCTTTATGCCTTTGCGAAGCGTAGAAGTAATCAGGACAACACTGCAACTCTTGCCGTTTTGGTGCTCGTTTTCGTGCCCGTATACATCGATTTCACGTTTAGGAGACTTTCCCATACCAGTTTGCTATGCCTTGCCATTGTAGGTACTTATTATATCATTCAATTGTTACTACAAAAAAAATCGCCTCGTAATTATATGCTCCTCGGGCTAGCTATCGGTATAGGGCTGCTCTCGAAATACAATTATGTGCTCTTTTTGATTCCCTTTTTCATCGTTTCGTTATGGGATAGACCACTACGGGCAATCCTTTGGCATCGAAGCATAGGAATTACCTTGCTTATAGTATCCCTTCTTGTTTCGCCACACCTGTATTGGCTGTTGGGGCCACAAGAGTACCAGATGTTTCTTAAGTATAGTCTGCAGTCTAAAATGGAAAGTGAGGCCTTTGAAAACGGTTTTTCCTTGATGCCGCTATGGGCATATCTGAAGGGTCTATCAGGGCTTTTCGGCCCTCTTTTCATGCTGGTTTTGCTTGGAGGACTATCGAGGCAAATCGTAGTCAAGTGTTCGCGATGGTCTTGGTTTCAAAAACTATGCATGGTTCAGCTGGCTTTCTTGGCAGGTTTTTTTTTACTATTCCAAAGCAAGCAAATAGAGACCAGATGGCTGCTCCCTTTGTTTATACCGTTTTCGGTATTGTTTATGGAAACTGTTCAGTGTAAGCACCCGAAAAGAATGGTGTCGATAGGTTTCGGATTGTTTTATGGAATTGTTTTCCTTCAAGGTATGCGAACACCGATAGAGCAATTCTTGGAGATACCCTCTTCCGTTCATTTTAGCTTTCAGCCAATTGAGACCAAATTGCAAGAGAAATACAGTGATTACCAATGGATAATCCCAAATGTAACCTACGCGGGCAATGTTCGCATATTGTGCCCGGACAGAACCATTTTTTCTATGGACGACTACTCCCTGCCCATGTCGCATGTAATGGCGAAAAAAGGGTTATCCGTAGTGCTCGATAAAGCTCTGTACGGAGATGGAATTCCTGTGGACAGTATCATCGGTTTCGGGAGGGAAAAAGAGAACCTATATTTTTACACGCATTAAGGGACTAAAAAGTTCCCTTTCCACCCGTTACCTTCTTTTGAGAACGAAACACGAATATGGTTGGGGCGTTTCAATTTCAGGTATTCGATGTTGTCGGGTACGATATCGATCATCGTAAAGTAATTTTCATCCTCTAGGTATTCAACGTTATCGGGATTATCGATTTCAGTACCCGGTGTTTTTTCGGTGATATAGTCCTTACGGCTTTTGGGCTGCACGCCGCTCCAATACCGTTGTAAACGCTCTTTATTTTCTACAATATGCGCTTTGCCCTCAATCTTTACCTGCAGTAGTTTTTTGGGATGGTACAGCAAAATGCTTACCGTAGCATGCTGCTCGATATGCGCCACCTTTTGTGTCCGACGGTCTGTATACAGCGTTAGTTGAAGATCATCGGAAACTTGCCTTAACACGACCGTACGTAATCTTGCTGTTTTTTCATTGCCTACGGTTGCCATGGTCATGTAGCGAAATGGATGGCCTCTTTTGTTCGTGCCTTTGTGTAGTTCATCCTTTAATTCGGTAAAGAAAACGTCTGTCATCACTTTTTGGGTAAAGATAAAAACAAGAGGATGAATCTTGGCAGTGAACGGGTTTGTTTTATGGTTTTTAAAATAAAGAAAAGAACCCGATTGCGATGGGCGCCTAAAAGAAAATAAAGGGATAGGGTAAACGGCTTTCTAAGCAAAATGCAGTTAGGTATATTTTATGATTTTTTTATCAATTGGGAGTGTAATCACGGGATTAAATTACGTCCAAATTAAAGGAATA
>JBARCC010000157.1:0-6011 GCA_049793635.1 Maribacter sp.
CTATACACCCTTAGGGACGATATGGGCACAAACGCCAAAGCAACCTTGCAGGAAGTTTCAAATACCGGATACAAGAATATAGAAGCGGCAGGCTATGAAAATGGCGCGTTCTATGGGATGGCCCCCAAGGCATTCAAAGATCTCCTAAAATCTTTGGATTTAAAGCCGATAAGCACCCATCAAGGTTCGGTCACCCTGGAGAATGCCGAACAGATGATGGCTGACGTAAAATCGGCAGGGTTCAAATATTTTGTGGTTCCCGTTCCTCCCATGGGGATGTTCGAAGTTAACAGGGAAACCATGACCATGGGCATGAACGGCACCGTGGAGGAGTTAGCGGACATTCTGAATACCCTAGGAATCAAAGCAAAAAAAGCCGGATTAAAACTTTTGTACCATAACCACGATTTTGAATTTAAGAAAAACGAAAACGGAATTGTCCCTATAGATTATTTGCTAGAAAACCTAGACCCTAAATACGTCAACTTTCAAATGGACCTCTACTGGGTGACCAAGGCGGGGGCGAATCCCATCGCTTATTTTAATAAGTACCCGAAACGATTTAAAATTTGGCATGTTAAGGATATGGATGATAAAGGTAGATTCGCACCTGTGGGTAAAGGCACCATAAACTTTCAAAATATTCTAGAAAACAAATCCCTTTCTGGCATGAAGTATTATATGGTAGAGCAGGACATGACTTTCGATGGATTAAAGCCTCTGGAAGCCATCAAAATAAGTCACGAAGGATTGGAAAAAATAGGTTTTAAATAACGAAGTCATTTTGAATTTTTCTTTTCTGCCGGTAGTCAGGTACCACGCTAATGAGCATATCATGCTTGTACCGCTATAAATGAGTCTTCGGCGAGCGCTCGTCTGTGACCGAGGCAGCACCGCGTAAAAAGAGAAAATTTATAATTTTTTGAAATTGTTTTCCTTTACGCATGGACGTTTATATCCAGTGCAATTTTTATTACATTATCTGCAGGGTTGCTTACTGTCGTGGTCACTTATTGTCAACTGGCGATAGTGGCGTATCGATATCGGCTGCCGGCACCCCTTGATTAGGGCGCTTCTCTTGTTGTAAATAATCCGACTTACATTTTTTATCAGGTTTCGTATCCAAACCCGTGTTTGCGATTTTCGCGATTAATCTCATGGTCTTTATCCATCCTTATTAAACTCGTCTTGATTTCTTGTATTTGACCAAAATGGGTAAAAATTTGACCAGATGGGGCTCTTTTTGAAGGGCACGGTCTTGCCGTGCACAAAAAACAACAAAATATAGGCGACTTTTTGGATATTTTTTTTGGAATAGAAAACACCAAGATGCGTTCTTCAATCAACGTTTAGCGTGTACGTATGGTTATGCCCGAATATTTTACCCAAAAGATTCAATAAAAAGACCTACAAAAATTCCGATCACAAAATCCTAAACACGCTCTCATCATTTTTCGGGATAATTTAAATATTTTTGCATTTCGATATTGCAATCGGAGAAGGGCTTAAAAAGAATACCACATTATGAAAATGACAACAGGATTACGCATGCGGATCATTCACCGCTATTTAGGATTTTTCCTTGCCGGCATCATGGCAATGTATGCGATTAGCGGTATCATCATGATTTTCAGAAATACCGATTTTCTGAAGCATGAGGTGTCGGTCGAAAAACAGCTGTCGCCGAAACTTTCCATTTCCGAATTGGGAAATGAACTGCGGATACGAGGGGGCATCAAAGCCGATAAAACAGAAGGGGCTGTCATTTATTTCAAGGAAGGGCAATACAACACCGAAACCGGTATGGTCACCCAAAAGAAAATGGAACTTCCCATCATTTTAGATAAAATGGAGCATCTCCATAAAGCCACGACCAACAGCCCTGTATATTGGCTGAACATCTTATTTGGCGTCTCTTTATTGTTCTTCGTCATTTCCTCGTTTTGGATGTTCATCCCCAGTACTTCTGTGTTTAAAAAAGGGGTATACTTTTCTTTGGCGGGCGTGGTGTTGACCATTATCCTACTTTTTGTTTAATTATCCAATTCGTTAGGCCGGCTAGGAACCACACGCCGATAGTAGGTGTACTTCTACGTATTCGGTGCATTGTATCTGAGCGTTTTCGTAGCGGCCTGTAGGCGAACTATGGTATCTTACCCAAAGTGTTGCCAATCCTAAAAGTTGAACATCTCATTCTTGTTTCTTCGCTACTTTTTTGTGAAAGCGATTCAAAACGGTTGCGCTTTCTATTGCCAAACCGTTCATATGATGATATCTTTATGCACTCGGACGATTTCATACTTTTAAAACGCAGTAATCGCTACGATTACGTATTCTTAAAAAAATGGTAGACAAAATAAAATGCCCCAATTGCGCACATGAATTTGATGTTGAGGAAGCGCTATCCGGCAAAATGCAGGCGCATTTTAAAGCGGAATATGAGCGTAAAGTAGGCGAGCAAGCTGAAATCTTTAATCGAGAACGCAACAAACTTGCGCAGGAAAAAGAAGCGTTCGAGCAGAAAAAAGAAAAAGAAAACGAGCTTTTCAAAGAAAAACTTGATCAGCGTTTGGTAAAGGAGTCCGAACGTATCCAAAAACAGACCCTTGAAATTTACGAGCAACAGCTAAAGGCCCTTCAACAAGAAAACGAAAAAAAGAAGGAGGAAAACAGAACCTTACGTTCGCAAGAAATCGATTTGCTCAAACGAGAACACGAGCTCAAGGAAAAAGCGGAGGACCTTAAACTGAACGTTCAAAAAGAACTGTTGGAAAAACAATCGGAGATAGAGGAAAAAGCCAAGGTCAAAGAACGGGAATCCATGGCCCTAAAAGAAAAGGAGTATCAAAAACAACTTGATGACCAAAAGAAGCTCATCGATGAAATGAAGCGTAAAGCCGAACAGGGTTCTATGCAAATGCAGGGCGAAGTGCAAGAACTGGCCCTTGAAGAGTTGCTCAAGGCCGCCTACCCGTTCGACGATATCGACGAGGTAGGAAAAGGGACGCGTGGTGCGGACTGCATCCAAACGGTAATTAATTCGTTACAGCAAACCTGTGGCTCGATTGTATATGAAAGTAAACGGACCAAGAACTTTTCCAATGACTGGATCAATAAGCTAAAACAAGACCAAATCAACTGTAAGGCCGATCTCGCAGTGATCGTCACGGAAACCTTTCCCAGTGATATGGAACGCTTCGGGGAGAAAAACGGGGTTTGGATCTGTGGTTTTAACGAGGTGAAAAGCGTCTCCTTGGTACTGCGCTCATTATTATTGAAAACCCATTCCATAAAATCGTCAGAAGAAAACAAGGGGGATAAAATGGAGCTACTTTACTCCTATTTAACCAGTAACGAATTCGTACAGAACATTAATCGGATTATTGAAAACTACGATACCATGATCCAGCAATTGAACTACGAGAAAAAAGCGGCGTTTAAAAATTTCGCGGTCAGGGAAAAGCAAATTTGGGGAGTTCAGGAAAATATAAACGTACTATTTGGTTCCATAAAGGGAATTGCAGGAAATGCACTTTCCACGTCCACCATTTTGGAACTGCCGGATACTACGATTGATGAATAACAACGATGCAACAACCATAGTACCTAAAAATTGAATTATACTAGTAAACTACCTCGTGGAAAGCCCACTAGGTATTGAAAGGGAAATATAATTTATTTCGACGCAAACGTTGAAGTATTTACATCTCGATCATCGAGTCAAAGCGTAATCTTTTTTATAATTTGAGTTGAAAATCAAAATCTTGCGTATGTTCTCAAAAATGTTAGACCTCAGTAATTTAAAAGGTGACCTTACCGGTGGCTTGGTAGCCGGCGTGGTAGCGCTGCCGCTAGCACTTGCGTTTGGCGTACAATCTGGAATGGGTGCTACGGCAGGGCTATACGGCGCCATAATGGTCGGGATATTCGCTGCCCTATTCGGCGGAACACCCACTCAGGCCAGTGGCCCCACCGGGCCCATGACCGTCGTTTCCGCAGCTCTGGTCACAGGTGCCATACAGATAACAGGTAGCTTGGAAAACGCTATGGGCATTATACTCCTCAGTTTTCTGCTAGGTGGTGTCCTACAAATCCTTTTTGGCCTCATTAATATTGCAGGGTACGTCAAATACTTTCCCTATCCCGTTATTTCAGGATTTATGAGCGGCGTGGGTCTCATCATTATCATACTGCAGTTGTTTCCCTTTGCAGGACTCTCTTCCGCTAAGTCTACTTTTGCCGTATTACAGGATTTTCCCAGACTTTTAAATGAATTCAATTTTTACGCCCTTGCCCTCGGCGTTTTAACGGTAGTAATTTACTATGTATTCCCATTGGTGACCAAAGCCATTCCGAGTGCTCTGGTCGCTTTGATCGGTGCTGCACTGGTAGGCTATTTTTTAAAATGGGATGTACCCATAATTGGGGATATCCCTTCCGGAATTCCTTCCCTACAGTTCAGCACCATGTTCAATAACATACCATCGGCGTCTTATATGTTAATTTTAGAATATGCCGCCGTACTTGCCCTTCTAGGAAGCATCGATTCTTTGTTGACTTCCGTCATTGCCGACAATATGACCAAAACACGTCATAATAGCAATCGGGAACTCATTGGGCAAGGCATAGGCAATATGCTGGCAGCTCTTTTTGGGGGTATTCCCGGCGCAGGAGCTACAAAGGGTACCGTAGTGAACATTAATGCGGGTGGGAAAACTAGAATTTCCGGTGTTATACATGGTTTGGTATTGCTAGCGGTCCTTTTAGGCCTAGGGTCATTGGCCTCGTATATTCCACTATCGGTTTTAGCGGGACTGCTCATCCCGATCGGATTCAAAATCATTGATACCAAAGGTCTTAAACACCTATTGCGCGTTCCAAAAGCCGATGCAGCCGTTCTGATTTTAGTGTTACTGATCACGACCTTTGGGAGCTTAATACAGGCTGTTGGGATAGGGGTAACGCTGGCGTGTATATTGTTTATGAAAAAAGCCAGTGACCTAGGAGAAAAGGGTATTGTCATGGAATTGGTGGAAGACTTAAAAGATGAGAAGCCATGGCAGGACGAACTCCCATTTTATGAGCAATTCAAGGATAAAATATTGATCAAACACCTAAAGGGACCCTTATTCTTTGGCTTTACCACGCATCTTAAAAACCAGATAGCGACCATTGACAAAAATGTAAAAGTATTGATCATACGTATGGATCAGGTTCCGCTAATAGACCAATCAGGACTCTATGCCCTAGAGGATATTGTTTTTGATTTGAAGACCCGAGGCGTACAAGTGCTGTTCGTTAAATTACAGATACAGCCTATGGATATGCTCAGGTCTATAGATATTATACCGGATCTGGTCCCTGAAAAACATGTATTCGATACGGTAAAAGATGCCTTTGCCTATGTAAAAAATACGATTGCAATTACATAGTTATACGTACCCATTGTTGATTTTTTACTTCGTACGGTTTGCCGGATCAATTATCGTGGCTATAAAGCTCCTCGACAAAATATAGTCAATTACCTCGGGGCAAGCGCACGAGGCATCTCGAAGGAAACAACTTTAAAATTTCGAGACAAGCCTCGGAGCATTCAAATCTCGATTATCGAGTAAATGCTTACGAACTCATCCAATTCTTGAAATCGGTAGCTTTGGCTTTACTGACTACGATTCGCTGTCTAGAAACCGGGTTCGTACTCACGATGAGCTTCCCATTGAAATAGTATTTCAAATTTGCGATGGCCTCTCGGTTTACGATACACTGCCTGTTGGCGCGATAAAATACAGAAGGATTCAACTGCTCCTGGATGTCTTCTAAGTTACCTTCTACGGTATACATTTGATTGTCTCTATGTACGGCCTTTACAACGCCATGGTCAATGAAAAAATACGCAATGGACCCTGTTTTCAACGGAATCAATTGCTCTCTTTGGCTTACAAGAAATGTATTCTTGAAATCCTTTTGAACCACTTCCCCTTTCAAAAGGCCCAATAAACCCTTCAACTGCT
>JBARCC010000158.1:0-1893 GCA_049793635.1 Maribacter sp.
TAGGTTCACCGTTTCTAATTGTTCGAATAAAGCGACGATACAACGTGTTGAACTTCAATAATTCGTTTTAAATTTTTCTGCGTTTTCGTTCCTTTTTCAACAAAGACAACTCCCTACTCGTCTGCCCTGCGACAGAGGTATTCTCATCGGCCCTTCGAATCAAATACGGCATAACGTCCCTCACGGGGCCGAATGGCAGATACTTGGCTACATTATACCCATGTGCCGCTAGGTTGAACGAGATGTGGTCACTCATTCCATACAATTGTCCAAACCAAATGGATTCGTGGTTTTTTGCGATACCCCTTCGCTCCATAAGATCCATCAACAAATAACAACTCTCTTCGTTATGCGTTCCTGAAAAAATGGACAACACCTCAAGATTATTGACCATGTGCGCGATTACGGCATTGAAATTCTCATCGGTTTCCGTTTTATTTTTGCAAATTGGTGTGGCATATCCTTTCTCTTTTGCCCTTTCGTTTTCTTTTTCCATGTATGCGCCCCGTACGACCTTCATCCCCACTTTAAAGCCCTCTTCCTTTGCACGTTTTTGCAAGCCCTTTAAGTAATCAAGCCTATCCCAGCGATAGGTCTGTAAGGTATTGAAAACAACGGTTTTCTCTGTATTGTATTTTCGCATCATGTCCTCCGCAAGTTCGTCGGCCGCATCCTGCATCCAACTTTCTTCACCATCGATCAATAATGACACCTCTAGGTCATGTGCCTTCTTACACACTTTATCAAATCTTTTAACTACCCGCTTCCATTCCGCATCTTCGGCTTCCGTTAGTTTTTCCCCTTCTCCCACTTTTTGATAAAGCGCGAAACGACCGAATCCCGTTGGCTTAAATACCGCAAAGGGGATGGCTTCCTTCTCTTTGACAAAATCAAGAATGTTTAAGATCATTTCTGTCGCATTGTCAAAAGGGTCTTCAGTTTCCTTTCCCTCCACAGAGTAATCCAACACAGAACTTACCCCTTTCATCCATAATTTATCGACAACGGGTAAACATTCCTTCTCCGTCGTACCTCCACAAAAGTGATCGAATACCGTTGCCCTAATCAGATTTTCTACAGGCAGATGCGCCTTTATAGCAAAATTTGTGATGGCAGATCCCATTTTGACCAAGGGTTCGTTCGATATCATTTTAAACAGGAAATATGCTCTTTCCAATTCGGAATCTGATTTTAAAGAAAAAGCAGTTGAGGTATTCTCAAAGATTTGGTTCATTTTCTATATATTCAATAGCTATCAAATATAATCACAGTTTTTCTATTCCTGAGCTTAAAATTACCTTTATTTTGTATGCCAGAACGTTCAACGATTATCAAATCACCCCTACATGGAATCTATAGTTTCAGATGCATACGCAGTACATTTTAACAAAAAAGCCTATCGAACACTTAATGCGTTTTTGGCTGAAAAAGCCTATTCCATACTCTTTATTTTAGTAGATGAAAATACCCACGACGCCTGTCTTCCCCAATTCATTTCAGAAATAGCTGGTGATTATCATTTCGAAGTCATTGAAATAGAATCGGGGGAAATCAATAAGAATATAGATACCTGTGTTGGGGTTTGGGAAGCCCTCTCTGACCTTGGCGCAGATCGCAAAAGCCTTCTTATCAACTTGGGTGGCGGGGTATTGACCGATTTGGGAGGATTCGTGGCGTCAACGTTTAAAAGGGGAATCGATTTTATCAATGTGCCCACTACCCTACTTTCGATGGTCGACGCCTCTGTAGGCGGAAAAACCGGTATCGACTTGGGGTCCTTAAAAAATCAAATTGGGGTCATCAATCAGCCTGCCATGGTACTCATTATTCCCGATTTTCTGGATACATTGGCCGAGAGGCAAATAAAAAGCGGGTTTTCAGAAATGTTAAAGC
>JBARCC010000159.1:0-3405 GCA_049793635.1 Maribacter sp.
TGGTGGATACGGTCGTTCTACCAGGTATGTAAGCTTTATCTTAATGACAACAGTAGTGAAAGCGGCTTCCCGATGGGGAAGCCGCTTTTTGTGTTACAGGATCAAATAACGTTTAGCTAATGTAAGGATTTAACTGTGCCCACATTATACCTTATAAGTATTCAACTGCTTCCTCCAAATGAGCTACGCATCAATATATTTAAAACCAACCACGATCAACAATCAACGATCAACGATCAACGATCAACGAACCTAAGCATTCATCAGTTCCTCGATCTCCTCGGCTTTAATTGGAATATTCGCCATCAAATTAAAAGGTTCGCCTTTTTCTTGAATAACTACATCATCCTCTAACCGGACACCCATATTTTCCGCAGGAATATAGATTCCCGGTTCTACGGTAAAGACCATATTCGCTTTCATGGGTGTTTTTAAAGCGCCGTAGTCGTGTGTATTCAAACCAATGTGGTGACTGGTACCGTGCATAAAATACTTTTTATACGCGGGCCAATCCGGGTTTTCATTTTTGACATCGACCTTGTCCAAAAGCCCTAATCCCAATAGTTCAGAAGTCATTAGTTTGCCACATTCTTTATGATACTCTGCCCAAAGTGTTCCAGGTACAAGCATTTTTGTGGCCTCATCCTTCACCCGTAAAACGGCATTATAGACTTCTTTTTGGCGTTTGCTAAACGTTCCGTTTACGGGAATGGTCCGCGTTAAGTCACTAGAGTAGTTCGCATATTCAGCCGCCACGTCCATTAAAATCAAATCGCCGTCTTTACAGGGTTTATTATTTTCTAAATAATGTAGCACGTTCGCATTAGTTCCCGACGCGATGATCGGTGGATAGGCGAATCCTTTAGAGCGGTTGCGTACAAATTCATGCAATAACTCGGCCTCGATTTCATATTCCATCACCCCAGGTTTTACAAATCCCAAAAGTCTACGAAAGCCTTTTTCGGTGATGTTGCATGCGGTCTGCATGAGTTCCAGTTCTTCTGGTTCTTTAACTCCTCGTATTTCTTGCAAGATCGGATTGCTTTTTGCCACCTGGTGCGCGGGGTACTCTTGCTTACACTTTTGAATAAAGCGATCTTCACGGGTCTGGGTTTCCACCGCTTGGCGATAATGCTCGTTCGTATTAAAATAGATGGTTTCGGCTTCGGTCATTACATCAAAGAAGACCTTGTCGAATTCCTTCAACCAACAAATCGTTTTGATACCCGAAACTTCGGTCGCTTTTTCCTTGGTCAACTTTGCGCCTTCCCAAATGGCAATATGTTCGTTGGTTTCCCGAACAAAAAGGATCTCACGGTGCTTTTTATCCATCGCATCCGGAAATAATAACAAAATCGTTTCCTCTTGGTCCGCTCCCGATAGGTAAAAAATATCACGATGCTGCTCAAAAGGTAGTACACTATCTGCACTGATCGGATACATATCGTTGGAGTTGAAAACAGCCACACTTTTGGGGCGCATGCGCTCCATAAATTTTTTACGGTTCTTAATAAAAAGGGAGTTCAGTATCTGATTATATTTCATGAAATCTAATTTTGCTTTAAAATTAAGGAATAGCTGTTGTTTTCTTGGATATTTAGTCTCATTATTATAAGAATATGGGTATCTAAGCACCTCCTTTTTTGATAACATTTCCCTAACTTGTTGCCTTCAACCAAAACAAACAATTCATGAAAAAATTAAGTTATGCATTGATAGCCTTGCTATGCCTACAATCTTGTTCAGAAACCAAAAAAGAAGAAACGCAGGCAGAACTTTTTGCCCGTATCGATACCGAGATCAAAGCAAATGCAAAAGGCTACAGAACCTTAAAGGAAGCCACGGAAACCATTGGCCATCGATTGACTGGCTCTGAAAATGGAGCAAAGGCAGAGGAATACACGTTTAACAAATTTAAGGAATACGGGTATGAAGATGTCGCTTACCAAACCTTTGAGGTAGAGGCTTGGTCTAGAGGTACCGTTTCCTTGGAAATCAACGGTGAGCCCACGAACGTAGTAACGCTTGGACATTCTCCCGTACAAGCAAAGGTAATTGGGGAAATCGTGGATATGGGTAACGGGCTGGAAACAGACTATACCGCTGACCCAGATGCTGTAAAAGGTAAAATTGCATTGGTCTACATATCCATTTTACCTGACAGTGAAGAAGGGTTGACCAACCTCCACCGAAGTGAAAAAACCGCCTTGGCCATACAATATGGCGCCATAGGCATCATCATCTTTAATCAAGTGGATAATGGAGTGTTGCTTACTGGAACCGCTTCGGTCACCGGAGAATTGATTCCTATCCCTGCCGTTTGTATCGGGAAGGAGAACGGCATGGCCCTGAAGGAATCCTTACGGCAAGGTAAGGTATTGGCTGACATTGAAATGACCAACAATAGCGACATGATAAAAGCTAGAAACGTTGTGGCCACTTTGCCAGGAAGTGCAATGCCAACTGAGGAAATCGTTATTGGCGGGCATTTAGATTCTTGGGATCTGGCGACGGGTGCCATCGATAACGGTATCGGTTCTTTTGCGGTTTTGGATATTGCCCGTGCTTTTAAAGCGAATAATCTGACGCCCAAACGAACTGTAAAATTTGTCATGTTCATGGGTGAGGAACAAGGATTATTAGGCTCAAAATATTTGGTGCAACAGGCGATAAAAAATAACACGATTGACAACATCAAGTATATGATGAATCTGGATATGGCGGGCAATCCTATTGGGATGAATGCGGGCGGAAAATTGGATGATGAACAATTTTTTAGTGACCTAGGTGCGGCAATCCAACAACAGGATACCATTTATCAAAATACATTTACCAACAAATCTGGGTTGCATAGCGATCACCAGCCCTTTATGCTGGAAGGTGTACCCATTTTATCGGTCAACAGTAATCTAGACCGTTCCATTTACGGATGTTACCATTCCGATTGTGATGATTTCAACTTGGTGAACAAAGACCATATGACCAATACGTCCCGTTTTGGTACCATGATGTTGTATTCCTTGGCAGATGCCGAAAAATTACCTGCCACTAAAATGGACAGTGAGACCACTAAGGAATTTATGATCAAAAACGATTTAAAAGAGAAATTGATCATCGGTAACGATTGGAAATGGGAGGAGTAATGCGCCGGCTATTTATAATGGACAAAATATCATTATCGTTCATTGCATCCATAATGTTGTGTGCTTTAATTTTCATTGGGTGTTCATCAGATGCTGAGGAAAGGACAACAAATTGTTTTGACTTGGTTCGGCTAGAGTTCACAGGAAAATTAGCCTATGAAACGACGGATTATGTAGAAGATTATTGGCGTGTTGTAGGCAATACGGGTTTTAGCAAAAAGGAATACTTAATTGCGGATACATTAACAGCATCGGGCTATGT
>JBARCC010000160.1:0-4897 GCA_049793635.1 Maribacter sp.
CCCTCAACCCCTCCAAAGGAGGTAAGTTTCTCATTATTGATATATTCACTCATCCTTTTCCATTTTATTCCTTTCCCTTCGGGAAGGGCTAGGGATGGGATATTTACCTCACTTTCAAGGTCACAACGGTCACTACCGCCAGAAGAATCCCGACAATCCAAAACCGCGTTACGATTTTACTTTCGTGGTATCCTTTTTTCTGATAGTGATGGTGCAAGGGTGACATTAAAAATATGCGTTTGCCTTCTCCAAGTTTCTTTCGGGTGTACTTAAAATATCCTACCTGTAGCATGACCGATAAGGACTCTGCGAAGAATATTCCGCACAATACCGGTATCAACAACTCTTTACGAACGATGATGGCAATGACCGCAATAACGCCGCCAATGGTCAAACTCCCGGTATCCCCCATGAAGACCTGCGCCGGGAACGCGTTGTACCAAAGAAACCCAATCAGGGCACCCACGAACGCGGTAATGAAAATCAACAATTCCCCCACCCTTGGGATGTACATGATATCTAGATAATCTGAAAAAATAATGTTTCCGGATACCAACGCGAATATGCCTAAGGTAAATACAATGATCGCGGAGGTACCAGCGGCAAGGCCATCAATACCATCGGTTAAATTGGCCCCATTCGAAACAGCGGTCACAATTAGGATAATGATGGGAATGAACAACAACCATGCATATTCCCTAGCACTTTCCCCTGCCCATGAAATTAAATTACCATAATCGAATTCGTTGTTTTTAAAAAACGGAACGGTGGTCATCGTCGATTTTATTTCCGCTCCTTTTACCTGCTCGACCGTAAATTGTTCTGTAATGATGCTTTTATCATGATCTCGCATGGTCACCTGCGGATGGAAATACAACACTGCACCCACAATAAGCCCTAAAACGACCTGACCCAATACTTTGAACCTACCCTTAAGACCCTCTTTGTTCTTTTTGAATACTTTTATATAGTCATCTAAAAAACCGATGACCCCCATCCACAACATGGTAAAAATCAAAAGCATGATGTAAATATTCTCTAACCGAGCGAGTAATATTACCGGGATCAAGGTGGCCATAATGATGATGACACCGCCCATGGTGGGCGTACCAGCTTTTTGCTTTTGCCCATCCAGCCCCAGATCACGAATGGTTTCACCTACCTGTTGCTTTTGCAGAAATAGTATGATACGTTTCCCAAAAGCCGTTGCGATGATTAAGGATAGCAATATCGCCATTGCGGCACGGAACGTACTGAATTGAAACAGCGTAGCGCCCGGCAATTGGTATTGTTTCTCTAAATATTCGAACAAGTAGGTTAACATTTCTTATTTAAGTTCAAGTTCAAGTGTCAATTCTAAATTCAACGAACCGGACACTACATCGTTATTTTTATTCTCAATGATGTATTCTTACTTAGGGAATTACATTTCATAAAATGTGCTTTTCAAGGCTATTTATCCATTGCATTCAACAAGTCTTTCACTATTTTAAAATCATCAAAATCTATCCGTACCCCATTGGTTTCCTGATAGGTCTCATGCCCCTTGCCAGCGACTAAAATAATATCGTTGTCATTCGCCATCTGGCAAGCCGTTTTTATCGCCTGTTCCCTATTTTCGATGGATACTATTTTTTTAAAATGCTGGGGCTCCACACCCGCTTCCATTTCCGCTATTATTTCGGTAGGGTTTTCCGTTCTCGGATTGTCTGAGGTAAAAATGATTTTGGTGCTCATCTCTGATGCGATATTGCCCATTACCGGACGCTTTGATCTGTCTCTATCGCCACCACACCCCACACCGGTGATGACGTTTTCATTTCCAGTACTTAATGTGTTGATGGTCTCAAGCACATTTTTAAGGGCGTCCGGCGTATGGGCATAATCGACAATAGCCGTAATTTTCTTTTTGGAGATATAGTATTGAAACCTGCCATCCACATTGTTCAGTTCGCTCAAAAGGCGTAAGGTTTCCAATTTTTCAAGTCCCAATAGTTCTGCGGTGGCATAGATGGCCAAGATATTATAGGCGTTGAAATGACCGATCAACTTTGTCCACAGTTCGTGCTCGTTTATTTTCAGCAATTGCCCATCGAACTGGTTTTCCAGAATCTGCGCCCTGTAATCCGCATAATTCTTTAGGGCATAGGTGTACTTTTTGGCCTTCGTATTTTGCAGCATGACCAGGCCGTTCTTATCGTCGATATTGGTGAGCGCAAAGGCCGACTTCGGTAATTGATCGAACAGTATTTTTTTGGTATCGCGGTATTCGGCGAACGTTTTATGGTAATCTAAATGGTCGTGGGAAAGGTTGGTGAAAATTGCTCCCTCGAAAACCAGCCCTTGCGTGCGTTTCTGATGGATACCGTGCGAACTTACTTCCATAAAGCAATATTCTACCCCCGCATCGTTCATCAAGGCCAACTGTTTATTGATGACCAATGCATCTGGGGTGGTGTGTTTTGTAGGGAATTCCTGCGTATCGACCATAATTTTTATAGTCGACAGTAGCCCTACCTTATACCCCGCTTTTTTGAACAGTTGATACAATAAACTGGATACCGTAGTTTTCCCATTGGTGCCTGTAACCCCGATTAATTTTAAGTTCTTTGACGGATTACCATAATAGTTCGACGCCATGACCGCCAATGCCTGATTACCGTTTTCCACCTCGACATAGGTCACTTCATCGACCATCACCTCGGGCAGTTGCTCACAAATGACCGCCCTCGCACCGGCTGCGACCACCTGATCGATGTAGGTATGCCCATCGGTCACCGTACCCTTAATGGCGACGAAGGCGTCTCCGCTATTCACATCACGCGAATCAAAACATACTGATGCTATATCGCACGAGGTAGTACCGCTAACCGCAGTAAGATGTACCCCATACAATATGTCCTTCAATAATTTCATATTAATTCAAGCACTATTTTTTTTACCTTTTTGATATCTGTCCCTGTAGAAATGGATTGATGTTTTACGGTCCCGTTTCCTTTAACTTCCACTTCAATCCCAAGATTTTCTAAAATGGCGACGGCATCCATACCACTCATTCCCTTCACATTCGGTACTTCCTGATATTTTTTCTGGGCGTTTTTGAAATATCCTTCAAACGATTCTTCACCACCCGCAATCCTCACATCCTTTACATCCACCTCGTCCATCAATGGGGAGGTTGCATATACTTTTTGAGCAACAGACTTGAACACCGGTCCGGAGACATCAGCTCCATAATAGCCCACACTTTTATCGGGTTTATGAATGACCACGATACAGGAATACTTGGGGTTATCGGCAGGAAAATATCCCGCAAACGAGGAAATATATTCGTATTTATCCCTATCCTTAGAGACATAATTGGTCTGGGTAGTTCCTGTTTTACCGGCCATTGAAAAGTTTTTAGAGTACATGCCGTGCCCCGTTCCGTACTCCTTTTCTACCACATCCTTTAAAAGTTGTTGTACTTTTTTTACCGTCTCCTGAGAGCAAATCGCTTTGTTCAACACGGTTTTATCAAACTTTTTAATCGATTTGTTCCACTCCTTCACGTCTTTGATCAGCCTTGGTTTAATCAATTCGCCATCGTTCGCTATCGCGTTGTAAAATGCCAAGGTCTGCAGCGGGGTCATAGAAACCTCGTACCCATATGCCATTTGCGCCAACGAAAGGCCCGACCATCCTTTATCTCCCGGATAACGCAAAACGGGCTTACCTTCTCCACGAACGGGTAGACCCAGTTCTTTATGGATTCCCATACTCATTAAGCGGTTCACATATTTCTCGGGATCGTTCTTATAACCGTTATGTATTATTTTTGCGAAGGCTATATTCGAGGATACTTCGAATGCTTTCGCCACAGATAGCGCTCCATGTCCACCTCGCTTGGTATCTTTTATACGATGGTTGTATAATTTCCATGATCCCTCTTCCGTGTCCACGATAGAGCTGGTATCGATTACCTTATCCTCAAGGGCCGCTACCAAATTCACCAGTTTAAAGGTGGACCCGGGTTCATGCGATTCCCCAATAGCATAGTTCAGCCGTTCGTAGTATTTACCCTCGGGGGTCTGTCCTAAATTCGAAATGGCTTTTACCTCCCCCGTTTTAGTTTCCATGACAATGACCGTCCCATGGTCTGCCTTATACAGCTCCAATTGCTTCAAAAGTGCATGGTGGGCGATATCCTGTATATTAATATCGATGGTGGAATACACATCGTACCCATCTTTGGGTTCGATGATATTATCGTTACCGATCGGTTTCCACTGCCCTTTTGCTATTTTTTGCTTCAGACGTTTACCCTCCACGCCCCGTAAATACTCCCCAAAGGCACCTTCCATTCCTACCCGGGTGCGATATCCGTTTTCGTCTACGCGCTCGTAGCCTACACTTCGCTCGGCGATTTTGCCCAAGGGATGCTCGCGTTTTGTGTGTTGCTCAATGATCAACCCCCCTTTAAAAGCACCTTTATTGAAAAGCGGAAAAGTCTTCACCGCCATATATTCGGAATAGTCAAGATTGCGTGCAATCAACGTATAGCGGTTTTTATGCTCTTTTGCCTTTCTAAGGATCTGCTGATAATGTGAAGACGTTTTCCCGAATTGTTTGGACAAGGCGTCGGCCAATGGTTTTACGTTCGCCTTAAAATCGGCATTGCTTACCGTTACGGCATCAAAACGAATGGTGTATTTAGAGACCGAAGTTGCCAAAAGACTGCCATCATCTGAATAAAGATTGCCCCTGTTCGGCTCGATGGTGAACATGTGTGAAGTTCGGGTCTCTGCCAAGGCCTGGTATTTCTCGCCGTCCACGTATTGTATAGAAACCAATTTGAAGAGCACTGCGCCCGCAAAGAGCACAAGAAAGCCCGCTACAATGTAGAGTCGTGGAAGAA
>JBARCC010000161.1:0-3519 GCA_049793635.1 Maribacter sp.
TTTAAAGGGTAAGATACGACGTGGGGAATCTTTTGCGGCGACACGATACATGGGTTTAAACGATAAAAACGTCCATTTTTTGGATCTGCCGTTTTACGAAACCGGTACCATTAAGAAAAAGAACCTCTCCGAGACCGATATCGCCATTATGGTAGAGGTCATCCTTTCGATAAAACCCCATCAAATTTATGCTGCGGGAGATCTTGCAGATCCGCATGGTACCCACAAAATATGTCTAGATGCTGTTTTTGCCGCGTGTGAACACCTAAAATCAGAACCCTTTATGAAAGATTGCTGGCTGTGGCTGTACCGAGGTGCGTGGCATGAGTGGGACATCAATGAAATTGACATGGCGGTTCCTATGAGTCCCGGGCAAGTATTGAAGAAAAGGAATGCCATCTTCTGCCACCAGTCCCAAAAAGACGGGGTAATGTTCCAAGGTGATGATTCTAGGGAGTTTTGGATGCGCGCCGAGGAACGTAATCGAAACACGGCCAATAAGTATAAGGCTTTGGGCCTCTCTTCTTATGCAGCCATGGAAGCCTTTGTACGGCATAAACTCGATTAACCGATAAACTTATGGAAAAAGGCCTATTTTAGTTCTACAATAGGCCTTTTCAAATCCCATGTCCAAATACAGCGTGCTCCTTCTATTGACGATTATCTTGAATTCCTGTGGAATTTTCAAGTCCTATGAAAAATATCCCAAGACAGAATTCAGGGGCGTTTGGATTGCGACAGTGGTCAATATAGATTGGCCGAAAAATGGAAATGATCCCTCGGAAAAACAAAAGGCGGACTACCTCAACATTTTAGACTTTTATCAAAAAGAAAATTACAATGCGGTCATCGTACAGGTGCGGGCTGCTGGTGATGCCTTTTATGATTCTGAATATGCCCCTTGGTCTAGATTCCTCACCGGTCAAGAAGGTAAGCCTCCAGAGTGGAATACGGATGTACTAAAATGGATGATCTTCGAAGCGCACAAGAGGGGCATGGAGTTTCATGCATGGTTAAATCCATATAGAGCCACATTTGACGAGAATTTTGAAATATTGAGTGAGACCCATGATTATTGTACCCACCCCGAATGGATGGTACACTACGGCTCCAAGAATTACTATACTCCGGGACTGCCAGAAGTCCGAAATCGGTTTTCAAAAATCATTGCCGAAGTCGTTTCCAACTATGACGTAGATGCCATTCACTTCGATGATTATTTTTATCCGTACACCATTAAAGACGAGGTTTTTAAAGACTCCTTCGCATTTGAGAACTACGGATTACCGAACCAAAAATTAGACGATTGGAGACGTAGCAATATCGATGCCTTGGTAGCGCAGGTACATGACACCATCAAATCCATAAAACCTTGGGTACAGTTTGGAATAAGTCCGTTCGGGGTCTGGAAAAACAGTACTACCGATGAAAGGGGTTCCCAAACGAAAGCAGGGCAAACCACCTATGAAGACCTATATGCTGACCCCTTGTTATGGATGCAAAAAGGCTGGGTCGATTATGTGGCCCCTCAGATCTATTGGAGCATGGATCTACCGGTGGCATCACACCGCACGTTGGTGAATTGGTGGGCAAAAAATAATTACGGTACCAAACTGTACATAGGTAACGGTGCGTACAAGGTTAGAAACAATAGCGATATAGCATGGAACGATACGAAGGAGTTGCCCAGACAATTGGAACTTGCGCGTGAAACGCCCCAGATTGCCGGGAACATTATGTTCAGTGCCAAATCGTTAATGAGCGCAAACGAAGATGTGGTCGACTATATCCATAAAAAATACTATATTAAACCTGCATTGACCCCAGCGTTCCCCGCATCAAAAGAAGAGGTGATTCCGACACCTCGATTAGTAAATGTGCAAAGAACGGATACCGAGGTAGTATTGGAGTTCGATAATCTAAAACAGATGCATTACGCAGTAGTGTATACTTCAGGTCGAAAGGTAAAAGATGCATATCCCATTAAAAAAATGATTCAAAAAATATATATCCCTGTAGGTTCTGAAAACGTGCGTATTTCAAAAAAAGACTATTCAAAAACGTTCATGGCATTCAGTTTTATAGATGTGTACGGGGTCGAATCAAAACCTATGACCATCAACCTGAAAAAATAACAGACTATGGTACAGAAAGATAAAGGCGCATGGGCTTGGGTTCCTGTACTCTACTTCACGCAGGGGCTACCCTACGTTATGGTGGTCACCGTTTCCGTAATCATGTACAAAAAGCTAGGTGTATCCAATGAGGATATAGGTCTGTACACCAGTTTACTGTATTTACCTTGGGTTCTGAAACCTTTGTGGAGCCCTTTTGTTGATTTAAAAAGTACGAAGCGAAAGTGGTTTTTAACCATGCAACTGTTGATCGCGGTAGCGCTCTTAGGGGTGGGCCTGTCCCTTCCTACCAATTTGTTCTTTATTACCTCCTTGGCCTGTTTTTGGATGGCAGCCTTCGCTTCCGCCACCAACGATATTGCTTCTGATGGGTATTATATGCTCGGCTTAACGGAAAAAAAACAATCCTTTTTTGTAGGGATGCGCAGTACCTTTTACCGCTTGGCCATGGTGACGGGCGAGGGCCTGATTGTGGTCATGGCCGGTTTTTTAGAGAATAGATACGGAGATAATTCAAAGGCATGGAGTATTACGATGACCGCCGCCGCTTTTTTAATGGTATTGTTAACGGCAGCCAACTTTTTTGTAACCCCGAAATATGAATCCGACGGGTTGGAACCGAAAGAAAAACCAAAAGGATTTTTAGAGGTATTTTCTAGCTTTTTCAAAAAACCCGGTATAGGTATTGCGCTTGCCTTTATCCTTACCTATAGACTGGGCGAATCCCAATTAGTGAAAATGGCTTCTCCCTTTCTATTGGATACGCCCGATAAAGGTGGGTTAGGCTATTCTACGGAACAACTCGGAACCATTTTTGGAACCGCAGGGGTCATTTTTCTTTCGATCGGCGGCATATTGGGTGGGATTTTAATTTCTAGGGACGGCCTTAAAAAATGGATGTTGCCCATGGTGCTTTCCTTGAACCTCCCCAACATGCTATATGCGATTTTGGCCGTCACCAATACCACCAATATCTACGCGGTTACGGCGACCGTTGTGTTCGAAAAATTTGGGTACGGTTTCGGCTTTGCTGCCTTTTTGATGTACCTCATCTATATTGCGGACGGTAAATCAAAGACATCCCACTATGCCATCGCTACGGGATTCATGGCCCTTGGCATGATGCTCCCAGGAATGATCAGTGGGTATATGCAGCAGTGGCTGGGCTACGGCGGCTTTTTTGTATGGGTCGTTATTGCCGCATTGCCCGCCCTATTTTTATTGAAGTTTATTAGCTATCCGCCAGATTTTGGCAAAAAAACTACGGTACCCGATGCATAAACTACTATCCATAGCACAGGCTATCAAAACACTTTCTACTGCGGAAAAAGTAGGTCAGCTTTTTATGCCAGCCGCTTTTATAAACGATACCGAGGCAGAAATA
>JBARCC010000162.1:0-9443 GCA_049793635.1 Maribacter sp.
TATAGAAGTTCTTTCGACACCTAAATCTGTAGCTATAGGAAATCTATTCAGCTTTAGGGGCCTTATGAAGACAGGCCACTGCTGCGCCAATGATGCCGGCATGGTTCTGTAGTTCGGCAGGGATGACCTTGGTTTCGATGTGGATCTGGTCCTTAAAGGCATCAAAATCTTTCGAGGCCCCTCCGCCTAAAATAATAAGGTCTGGTGAAACGATAAGTTCTACATATTCCAAAAAAGTATTGAACCGTTTGCCCCATTTAGCATAAGAGAGTTCTTCCCGATCCATGGCAGATCCCGCCGCCCTTTTTTCAATTTTCTTGTATTTTTTATAAGGTATTTGTCCCAGTTCGAAATTGGGGATCAATTGTCCGTCCAAAAAAGCGCCGCTTCCCAGACCTGTTCCTATGGTAATCATAATAACGAGCCCTTTCTCACCTTTCCCGATACCATAGTTCATCGTAGCGCACCCAGCTGCGTCTGCATCGTTAATTACGGTAAAATCAAGTCCCGTTTTCTTTTCCAATAATTCTTCAACATTTACGCCAAGCCAGCTTTTATCCAAATTGCCCGTAGCCTTACAGATTCCTTTTTTAATGATGGTGGGGAAACCACAACCTACTTTTCCTTTGTAATCAAAATGAGTAACAATTTCTGCGATTACATCGGTCATTGCTTCAGGGGTTCTTGGAATGGGGGTCGGGATCCTGAACCGCTCAGAGATCATTTCCCCAGTTTCTGCATTCACCAATGCTCCTTTAATTCCGGAGCCACCTACATCGATACCTAGTAAAGTCATTTTATTTTCCATAAGATGTGCAAAGTAACAAAAAAGAATTGGCTCTCCATAGATTTGATGCGTGATGTCGGAAAGACGTATGTGCCGTTTTGCCCGTTACGTACTGGTCACGTTTCATCACTAGACCTAAGGTATGTTCTTTTTCGTATCGCGCTGTTCTCCACGGTAACGCGTTTTTATGTGAACTTCCTTGAACAGGGCCGAAACCTATTTCGAAGGTATAGGTCGCAGAGGTATCTGATTTTTCCGAAAAGCAGCTTTGGAAGGCGTATTTCTATGGATTATTTCGTAATCTCAACGCTTGGTATAACAACAGATATTTTTTGAAAACGAACCCCTTTTTTGTAATAATACATCCATTTAGGGCGTTTTGATGCTATCTTTGAGAGATTAATCAATTCCTTTCCTTTGAAAAATAGATGCTCTTTTTCTTACATGTATGGTCTGCTGATGGTATTTTTTGCAGGGTTTCACTAACTCCAAGGGCAAAAGGCCGTACCACAAAATCAAATTGAAGATTTAATCCTTCAATATAAAAAAGATATACGCGGGCCTTATCGGGATATCCGTTGGTTTTGTACCGATGGGAGTATTCGTCAACCTAAAGACCCTTGCCCTGCTGAAATAGGTCCGGGGGTGCAACATGCGCGTTATAAAGACGAAGTGATAGCGCTTGGAAAGAGCGACCATATATTTTTGGGTCAAATATTGGCGTACACGAAAACGGATGAACTATGGGACGTAGCGCATAACCATTCCCGTTTAAAGCAATATCAGTTGGATAAATACCTACGCTTGGTAGACGAGGGGTGGATACATCAAAAAGGCCAGTTCTACAGGGGATCGGTGCAAGTAGAGGATGAAGAGGCATGGGGCATCGCTTTCTATAAGGGGTTATTGTCCAAGGATGATCTGGTCCTGAATAATTTTTATTTGATCCGGCAATCCTTAAAAGATATTCCGCATAATGGGGATGATAATATCGCACAGCTGATGCGAAGCGAATCGAAGGTGATTTCTGATTTGTATACCCCTTTTATGGATTTGCGAACGAAAATACACAGCCAGCCAGAGAAGGTCGATATTCAAAAAGTAATCGATTTTAAGGTCAAGAACCAAACATCATTGACCAACGATGTGAACAAAAAGTTGGAGGATTTGGTCGTTACGATGCAGACTTTTTTCAAACCGGTCGACGTACAGGGTGCGCTGAACAAGTCAAAATTAGTAAAAGGGACAGTGCTCGGTGATAAGATAGAAGGTTTTATCAAGTCTAGGGCCGTTAATGAGAATGCATCTTGGGTCGTGAATGAAACCGCGGTGTTGCTTTTGGAGATCAGGGAAGGTATTGTGCAGGAAAAGAGGCCGTTGGCCCGTATTCAACTGTTGGACATCTCTTTAAAATTAGAGGAACTACTATTTCAAAACGCTCCCCTTTGGGAGCCTTCTACCATCAGTGGACAACTCGAGAAAATTTGTGCCTTGACCACGGCATCGGTGGGTGCAGGCTATTTGGAACTATGGGAATGGGAGCAGGTGAGTGGCGTGCTGAGTCAATTTGGTCAAGAGAAATTGAGCCTTGCAGAACTTACCAAAGTATTGGAAACTGCAAGATCTGCGGTGGAATGGAGTGCTGCCATGGTGAAGGCGAACTATCAAGATGTGGTAACTACTTATACGGAGTTCGAACCAAAGGCCTACGGGTTCATCGATGACCGTATTCGGGGTTCCATCGCGTTAGATTTGGGGAAAAGTGTGGGCGAATTGGGGGACTTTATCGCTAAAGAATCGGCACTGACCAACAAGGTGATGGACCTTCCCAATCAAAGTACCTTTCGAGGTCTCAACCCAGGGTACGCCTTTGGTGAACTGGTCGTGGTCGATGGATCCTCCGAGGATATCGAGGTATCCTCCGATAAAATTTATATTTTTCAACGTTCACCTGCAGATTTAAAGCCAGTGGCCGGTATTGCGACGGTAGCCGAAGGTAATTTAGTTTCGCACGTACAACTACTTGCCCGAAACTTAGGAATACCCAATGCCGCTTTATCCAATGAAAACCTTCAAAGTTTAAAAAAATATGGGGGTAAACGGGTGTTCTATGCCGTATCCAACAAAGGCAACGTCATCATAAAGCCGGAAACTCAAATGACCGAGCAAGAGCGCGGGTTGTTCGTAAAGAAAGAACGCAACACGGATAAGATCGAAGTGCCCATCGAAAAGATAAGGCTTGACAATACCGATGTCTTGAATATGCGTGATGTGGACGCCAGTGATTCAGGGGAATTGTGCGGACCCAAAGCCGCCAATCTTGGACAGTTGAAAAAAATGTTCCCTGAACAGGTCGTGGAAGGGCTTGTGATCCCCTTCGGAATTTTTAGGGACCATATGGACCAAAGTATGCCCGGCGAGAACAAAAGCTATTGGGAGTACCTAAACGCAATGTTTACCGAGGCGGAACGTATGCGTTCTAGCAACATAACAGAACCGGAGGTGGAAAACTACCAATTAAGACAATTGGAAGTCTTACGGGAAGCCATTAAGAAAATGCCGCTTAAGACGGCATTTCTAAATCAAATGGAAACAAAATTCAAGAATATCCTGGGGTCCGATTTGGGCAATATTCCGGTGTTCCTTCGAAGTGATACCAATATGGAGGATTTAAAGGATTTTACGGGCGCCGGGTTAAACCTGACCCTGTTCAATGTACTGGAAAAGGAAAACATTTTAAACGGTATCAAAGAGGTCTGGGCGTCCCCTTACACCGAACGTAGTTTCAAATGGCGCCAAAAATACCTATTGAATCCTGAGAATGTATTTCCTTCGATCTTGGTCATTCCAAGCGTAGATGTAGAGTACTCGGGCGTGCTGATCACGAAGGGCATCAATTCTGGGAACGATAAAGACCTTACCATTGCGTTCAGTAGGGGAGCGGGTGGCGCAGTTGATGGTCAGTCGGCGGAAACCTATACGATTTATGATAGCGGAGGTTATCGACTGTTGGCACCTGCGCGGGAGCCCTTGTTCAATACCTTACCGCTGACCGGTGGAACTGGCAAGAATGTGGCTACGTTTCAGAATAGGGTGGTGAACGTTCAGAATATAGCTCAGATTGCAGCCTTGGCCAGGACCATTCGGGAAACCTTGCCCAAAGCTACCAATTCTGATTATGACGGAGCGTATGATGTGGAACTTGGGTTCAAGGAAAATAAATTGTGGTTGTTTCAAATACGGCCTTTTGTAGAGAATAAAAAGGCGGTGAGTTCTGGCTATTTAGAGTCCATCACCCCAAAAATGAATACGGAAAAGGAAATTCCATTAAGCACAAAATTATGATGAAAAAAGGCATCTTGTTAATGTTCGTAGTAATGGTAGCATCTGCATTTACCAGCTATTATCCCATTGAAGGGGGGTACGAACATACGGGCATTAAGCGATTGAAACGCTTGGAGTTGATAAAAAGCGGAGAAATCAAGGATGCATCTTCGTTACCGCCAGGTGCATTAAAATCGTATAGCGAAATACAATTGAATCTGTTGTCGAGAAAGGAAGATAGTGCGATGGGTCTCATGCAAGTAGATGAGGCGTTTCAAAAGGAAATTAATGCGCTTTTCCGTGGCTTGGACAAAAGTTATTCGCTTACCGTACTTGATATCTCGGATACCGAGAATATCCGCTATGCGGAACGTAACGAAACCGCGGGTTACCAACCGGGCAGTGTGGGTAAATTGGCAGTGCTCAACGGTTTGTTCGTGCAATTGGCCAACATATATCCGGATTCTTTTGAAAAACGGACGGAATTATTAAGGAACAAATCGGTCAAAGCAGGGGTATGGGGCCTTACCGATGAGCACACCATCCCCATTTACAATGTAGAAAAGAATACCTTGGTGAAGCGACAGGTCATCGCTAGCGACGTGTTCACGTTGTACGAGTGGGCAGATCATATGTTATCGGTCAGCAATAACGGGGCGGCGAGCATCGTGTGGCGAGAAGTGTTGTTGATGGCCGCTTTTGGGGAGGATTATCCTGATTTGACCCAGGAGGAAAGCGATGCCTATTTCAAGGAAACACCCAAAAAGGAGCTGACCGATTTAGGGAATGACGTGGTTAACCTGCCGTTACGTGATTTAGGTATTACCGCCGATGAATGGCGGTTGGGAAGTTTTTTCACCAGGGGCGCCAATACGTATGTAGGCGATAAAGGCGGTAGTATAGGTTCACCGCAGGGTTTAATGAAATTTCTGGTCCAGTTAGAACAGGGTAAGGTGGTCGACGAGGCGTCTAGTTTAGAAATGAAGCGATTGATGTATATGACCGATAGGCGAATTCGATATGCTCAGTCCCCAACGTTGAAGGAGGCCGCGGTGTATTTTAAAAGTGGTTCGCTGTATAAATGTGACCGTAGCAAAGGCGAAGCCTGTGGGAAATATATGGGGAACGTCACCAATTTCATGAACTCTGTGATTATTGTTGAGCATCCTGATAATTGCCGGTACATGGTCGTTTTAATGACCAATGTGCTTCGAAAGAATTCTGCCAGTGATCATATGTATTTGGCAGGCAATATCGATAAGTTGATCAGGAAAGGATGATATAGACGCTGAAAAGCATTAGAAGACCTTGAGGTTCGGAATCACTAAATTTTTTGGAGTATTGCCAATTTCTGAGGACAGGTACATGGTGAGATGCTTGGCCCAAGGCAATTTCAAATGGTTGTCGTGCCAACATGCCACGGTACACCTAGGGTTCGTCAGCATCAGAATCCACAGCTAAAAAATATCAAATAAAAAGGCAGCTAATCTAAATTAGCTGCCTTTTAGGGTTAAATACCGATATAAAGGATTACTCCTTAATAATCCTCACTTCCGAAACTACCGCTCCTGAGGTATTTCTCAGTTTAAGGATATACACTCCTTGAGGTAAAATCGTCATATCCAATGGAGCGCTACCGAATGCATCGACTTCAAAATCAAAAGAGGCGTTTACTACCTGCCCTGAAATATTCAGCAGCGTACCTTTTAACAGTTGTTTAGAGGTGCCTTCCAACGTGAATTGGGTGAGGTTTTGAACCGGATTGGGATAAACACTTCCCCTGTCCACACCTGAAGCCAAGGTATTGGCCGAGGTATCGGTTACCTCAAAATTGACCGTTAACGGTTTTCCGACATCTCCTTTCCCCGCTCTTCTAGAGAACGGAGTCGCTTTTAGGACATTGTTCCCTAAGGGCAACGCAAGCGTATTAAAGATGCCATTACGGTCACCGGCCAGTGCGTAGGGTGCTATATTTTCGGTTTGGAATCCCGTAACACCGTTAAAATCAAAAACTACGCTTCCTACTGGGACGTTCCCAACGGTGGCCATGACGTTAAATCTATTGGCACTAAAATTGGCCAAATTTATAACGTCGCCATCTTCCAAGGCACCTATTTCCTCGTTAGTTGCTGCATTGATGAGGGTAAAGCGAACTACTTCACCCAGCCTCGAGTCGATTACTTCGAAGTTTACCATCAATGGGGTGCCGGCCTCTCCACCACCGGAACGTTCCGAAAATGGGGTTGCGGTTACACTATTGCTGCCCAAAGGAAAGGGAACCGGATTGAAGTTTCCGTTGTTGCCGCCGCCAAGGGCATAGGGTGCAACATTCTCGGTTTGAAAACCTGCGACACCATTGAAATCGAACACCACACTTCGCACGGGCGCCGTTCCCACATTGGCTTGAATACTTAAACTATTGGTACTAAAATCGGCCAAATCGATCACACTACCTGCTTCGAGCGTACCGATCTCTTGATTCGTTTTTGCATTGATCAACGTAAAGCTGGTTACCTCCCGTACTCGGGTATCGACGACTTTAAAGTTTACCGCCAAGGCATTTCCGGCATCCCCTTTCCCCGCACGTTCGGAAAAAGGAGTTGCTTTCACGTTATTGCTTCCTAACGGAAAGCTAATGGCATTAAAGTTTCCATTAGATCCTCCTGCCAAGGCATAGGGAGCAAAATTTTCAGTTTGAAAACCTACTGTACCGTTAAAATCGAATACAACACTTTTTACAGGGAAGTCTCCTACATTGGCCACGATACTGAATGCATTAGAGGGAAAGTCGGCCAAATCTATGGTATCGCCTTCCTCAAGTGCACCTAACTCCTCATTCGTCACTGCATTTATCAGTGTAAAACTGGCAACCGTTGGAGCATCCACGACGGTCAATTCGATAAGCGATGTCCCCGTACTTTTATCGGGCGCATTGCTTGAAACCGTAAGTTCGTCATAATACACTTCCGGGCTTAGGTCCGTAGCATCTAGCGTTACCGTAAGTTTACGAGATCCACCAGCGGGTATGACTCCAGATATTGGAGAAACGGTGCTGATAAAATTGGTCAACGGAATTTCTGGCCTGATGAAACGCAACGCCAGTCCATCCTTTATATAGGGCGTATTGAACGCTACTTGGGCTCCGTCGGTCGCATCCGCATTTTCGATACCAACGGTTGAAAAATTCCTGAAGGGAGCCGATGCTACGTCCGCATAGTAGATATCTATGGTCCCATCCGCAAAAATGACGATTTGGAACGTCACCGTTTCATTGGGGCTGCCCAGAAAAACGGATACATCGGTCCATTGCGCTACGAAGGCATCACTGAAAGCGGCTAGATAGAGCGACCCGTTGAACTCTTGTGGTTCAAGATCTGCCCACAGACCAGCGATAATATTGTTTATGCCTTCATCTTCCGGAATCTGGCCGTTCAAAAAGGTAAAATTTTCTGGCAACTGAAATGCCAAGAACCCATTGGCATTCACAAAAACGCTGTTGTAAACAGACCCGTAGAAATCAAAACCGAACGGTAAATTCAATTCTGCGGTACCGTCGCCTCCAAGAATTTCGGTGGCATCCAAACCAATACCTGATATATCAAAGAAACTGTAGACCGGTCCACCTTCCTCATCATTATCGATCCAGGTATATCCGAATTCATTATCCATACCCATACTGTTCAGTACCTTCGCTCCCGTGCGGGTATCTTTACTGCCTTTCTGCGGAATTTGAGAGGTACTGAATTTGATGATCTCCGCATTTCTGCTGATTTTTGCCGAGGGGTCCTTTAATGCGGCCGCCATGGTGAGTTCAGGAAAAGAGTAGGTAAGGGGGGAACTTCCATCATTGCTCAGGGTTAACTCGGTAACCATGCTTTTACCGGTATCGACCGTTTCGAATACCTCCGATGGACTCAGGATAGCGGTTGGGGGATCAACCCCTATACCATTTACCACGATGATGGGGGCTTCCCCATCGGGAGCGTCATTGTTTATAGTGATAATGCCGTTGATACTCCCTATTGACGAAGGTGTAAACGTTACGGTTATCTCTTGTTCCTCACCACCACCTATAACGGTAGAACTTACATCTACGGTGAAATCTGCATTATCGGAGCTTATCTCATTAATGTTCAACAAGGCAAGACCCGTATTGGTAATGGTAAAGGAGCGTTTTTTGGTATTTCCGATAAAAACGTCGTTGAAGGTTAATAATTCATCCGACACTTCGATCCCTGAAATTTGGCCTGATACTTCGAATGCCGTAGCCACCGCCGCCGTAGGATTTACGGGGTCGTTGCTATTTACCAAAATATCGGTCTCGAAGGTTCCGTTTGCTAATGTACTGCCATCAAAGCGTACCGATACTTCCACACGCTGCCCAGGAGCGACCGTTCCCGTTGAGGGTTCCAAGGTGATATAATCGCCTTCATCGCCTCCACTCAATGCCCTGGTCAAAAAAGCTAAATCCGTGAGGTTGGTATAACTTGCACCGCCGTCGGCACTAAAAAAATAAGTATCCGGCCTAACATTGCTAGTGTCAAATGAGCCTTGTGGGAAGTCTATTCCCTCTGGATACTTGTGAACGATCCAAAATGACTCGCCCGCCTCGAATTGTTGCGGTGCGTTCAAAATTTCCTCTAGAAAAATACCTTCGGCACTTACTGCATTTATGTTCTGGGACGTTAAAAGCTCCCCTGCATCCGGTGTAGCACCTCCCCGTATCACCTCTAAAATAATCGTGGCTTGTGTAAGTGCTTCCGTTCGGAACGAATTTCTGACCGCATTCAAGGTGAAGTCCGATTCCGCGTCAAATTTAACCGCCAAAGAAACTGGGGTACCATTATCCAATCCAACAAAGTCATCAGCAACATTTTCTCCATTATCATAAAACAGTGAATCCGAAAATACCCTAGCGTTCTGGATTTCTATCGTATTCTTGGATACCATCCTTAACCCACTTTTGGATAGCGGATCGGTAGATTTTCCTAATCTTTTCAGGGTATTGAATTTAGCCACGCTGCCCACTCCGTAGCGGGACATATCCAAGGGGGCTAAACGTGTGTTTTCATTTGCCGTCGGTGGTGAGAAGACTGTTGCGCCGACTCCGGTCGTAAAATTCAGATCACTTTCCCCCGTATTCGAAATTACAAAAGACGCTGTAGCGACGGCGGGATCATCGTTCCGTACATCCACGGCCGCGCTCAGGGCTTCGGGAGCTACCACAATGGTGGGAGGTGTTTTCACCGTTAGCAATACAGGAATCTCTATGGACGGGTTGGTTTCATCGTTGCTGGTAACGTTGATGGTGGCATTGTAGACACCTTCTGCA
>JBARCC010000163.1:0-4746 GCA_049793635.1 Maribacter sp.
TACCATGTCTGTGCATCGTTCGGGTCTTTCTCATCGAATTCCCAGAGAAAATCGGCTGTTGCTTTTGCTTGTGCTAACGGTACGGCATTCTTGATAACGACGTATCCGTGGTGTATCCAAAACTCCCAATCTTCTTCACTTAAAACCCTTAGCGGCTTTCCGTTGGAGCGATCATTTAACGTTAACGTACTACTGGTTGCAGTAGAGGGATTTCCAGGGATATCTTTATGCCCGGTATTCCCCATTTCTAGGTTTTGATTTTCTAAGTGCATTGTTTTCCTATTTTAAAGCAGGATAAAAGTACTGGGTATTACAATTCCCTTATTCCATAATATTGACCACTATTTGAACGATATTAATATTATTTAAAATTATAGCGTAAATTTGATGCAATTTTGTGGTGATAGTATATGAAAATTGAACTGGAAAGCATTGATACGATATCCAAAAGTCCGTTTAGGCTTTTACACGATCCCAAGTTAAGCCATCTGTTTTATTGGCATTTTCATCCGGAATACGAGTTGGTCTATATTGAAGGCGCAACGGGTACCCGTCATGTAGGGGACCATATTTCTGAATATACGGATACCGATCTGGTACTGATCGGCTCGAACATTCCCCATCTAAATTTCGATTATGGGGTAAAGACCACCTATCGTGAGGAGGTATTGCACATCAAACCTTCCTTCAAAAAGACCTTTGTAGATCCCTTGCCAGAACTGCAAAGCCTGAATAGATTGTTAGAACTTTCTAGATACGGTCTGGCCTTTCATGGAGAAACAAAAAAAGAAGTGGGTTCGGTCCTTAAAACACTTCATGCCTTAAAACCGTTCGACTACTTTATGGCCATTATGCAACTTTTAAAACGATTGTCGCAAAGCAATGAATTCGAATTACTGCATACCAAACCCTATACAAATAGATACAGCAAAAAAGAACAGCAACGTATTCGAAATATCTATGCGTTGATCGATGACCGCTACCAAGGGAAGATTACCGTTGATGAAGTAGCAGCATTCTGTAACTTGACCAAACCTGCGTTCTGCAGATATTTTAAAAAAGCTACAGGTAGCACCTTTATCGAATTTTTAAACCAATACCGCATCAGCCAGTCCAAGCGCTTACTGTTAAGCGGAAAAAATGTGAGTGAAACGTATGTGGAATGCGGATTTGAAAGCCTCTCCTACTTCAACAGAACGTTTAAGAAAATCACCGGTGAGAACCCATCGGTCTTCAAAAGAAGGCTGGCTATCCATACTAAATGAAGTAGCATTAAATGCAGATGAGTACCTGTTTAGCGTTTAGTACCATTATCTTTAAGAAAAAAATACCATGCGTTCTAAACTACTTTTTACCATTAGTATCTGTGCCATTTTTCTACTTGCCTCATGTTCCCCTCGATTGATCGGGACTTGGAATGTAGAAAAATATCAACGAACCACGCCGAACGAAGAAGGAATGACCGTAAGCAATATCGGCAGCATTACCTTCGAAAAAAGAGGAAAAGGCACCAAGAATTTAGACTATTCGCTATTAGGGGTGTCCAAAAAGGATGTCACGCCCTTCGAGTGGCAAGCCACCGAAGAATTTATTACCATTGAAGGTGATGATTCAGAACTTTCCAAAACATGGATTTTTATTGAAAACAAGGTAGATTACCAAAAATGGCAATCTACCGATGGTGCGAATACGATACAGACCCTCATTCTTACAAAATAGTAGCTATGGATCTCTTTGATACCTTATCGCTCATAACCATGGCGAAAATGCTATTTGCCGCCATCTGCATTTACCTTTACATTATACTGATCACAAGGTTGGCAGGAAAACGGACGTTTGCGAAAATGACCAGTCTTGATTTTGCGGTGACCATTGCCATGGGCTCTATTCTAGCGGACGCAGTGAACAAACCTGTATCCAATCTATTCCCAGCCCTCATGTCATTAGCGCTTCTTGCAGGATTGCAGGTTTTGTTTTCCAAAATACTTTCTAAATCAAATAGCGCCCAAAAAATATTGACGAATACCCCCATTTTATTAATGAAAGATGGTCAGATTTTTGAAGAAAACTTAAAAAAGGCATTGGTCAGTAAGGCCGATTTAATGGGGAAATTACGAGAGGCAAACGTTCTTCAACTGTCTCAGGTAAAAGCCGTAATTTTTGAAACCACTGGCGATGTTTCCGTTCTACATACCACGGATAATATTGAAATCGACACGATTATCATGGGCGATGTTGCCTCATTTGGGTAAAAAAGTAGTTAACTAAAACGAATTTTACACAGGTTTACGAGCCTTTCAATTTTGTTGAGACCGTCTTTAATCAAAGAAAATAACATCCCGGTTTTAAATGCAACTCCGATCGATGCGATAGTGGCGTTAACATCTTATTTGCATAGACTCCCATAATAGCACAAAAATCTCTAGCACTATTTTGCTTTTTTGCGAGTTACGTTCATTGAGGGGTTATTGGATTTCATTCTCTTCTTGGTCCCAGAACCTTTGCCTGATTTCAAATACTGTTGATATCCCCTACCCTTAAATTCATAGGTAGTGCCACTCTCTGGATGGTATAATTCAATGGTGCTATCGTTGATGACGTAAAGCTCAAAGTAATCGTTTCCGAAAAAATCATAGTCCAAGGTCAACGTTTTCAGGGATGCATCTCCCTGCACATCATACACTTGGTAGGTACCTTCATAATCCCATTGTAAGCTGCTTGGATGGGTATCCTGCACATCTATCGACGACCTGAAGAAATTCGGTAAAAATTGTAGGTAGTTTTCGTCGTCAAAATCGTTCAATACCCCAATTTCACTGGTATATACTTTTTCCCAAGCATCATATTCCTGAATCAAATAATTGATGTTGTCATAGAAAACAAAATCATAGTCAAAATTGTTTGTTTGATATCCGTCCAGAAAATACGAGGTATCCGTACTGGCATCATACAATTCTATCGTATTGCCATCCACTGCAAATACCTCAAGAGCCCACCTGCCATCAACATCGTGCTGGATATCTACCATACCCCTTAGCGTGCCGTAGGTGCCGACGTCGATGCCGTAACCTCCGCCCGTTTTCCCGATTCCTACGATATTGTTGTTTGCATAGACCACTCCACGGTCAAATGATAGGGTAAAGGCCCTTTGTAAAAATGGCACCTCGCCGTTACCACGCGTGGCGTTGATATTCACGTACCAAATATCATAACGCTGTAAAACCTGATCAGTATTGAAAGCGGATTCTTCGATGTACCCGTCTTCGATAAGTACATCTGCATAACAAGAAGTCAATAAAGTAGCCAAAAGCATAGTTGCGGTGAGTCGTATACTGGTTCCCATAGGATACTATTTAAAGTTAGTATTGGAAAACCAATCACCATGCCAAAAATCATAAGTTATTGATAATCAATTAAAAATGAGCTTCAAAATAATTGGTAGATTTGCTTTACTAATTGATGGGATATGAAAGATAATTTGAAATTCGCAGTATTGGGAGGTGGAAGTTGGGCTACGGCCATTGTAAAAATGTTGACCAATACGCAAGAAAAAGTAGGCTGGTATATGCGAAATTCGGATGCTATCGGATATTTGAAAATTCAAAAGCACAACCCAAACTATCTTACATCGGTCGAATTCAAGACCGAACAGTTGGTATTGACAGATGATATTAATGAGGCCGTACAATTTGCCGATGTATTGATCTTTGCCATCCCCTCCGCATTTTTAGTGGGAGAGTTAGAAAAGCTTACCGCTTCACTCAAGGATAAAATCATATTTTCTGCCATTAAGGGAATCGTACCGGAAACGGGTAAAATCGTTGGCGAGCATTTTCACGAAACGTACGACATCCCCTTTAAACATATTGGGGTAATTACAGGTCCCTGCCATGCCGAAGAGGTAGCCATGGAACGCCTATCGTACTTGACGATTGCCTGTGCCGATAAGGGCAATGCCGAACTGTTGGCCAAAAACCTATCAAGCAATTACATAAAGACCAATATCAGTAAAGACATCATTGGCACCGAGTATGCCGCAATGCTCAAGAATATTTACGCCATCGCAGCGGGTATTGCGCATGGGTTGGGTTACGGGGACAATTTTCAAAGTGTATTGATGAGTAATGCCATTCGTGAAATGAAACGGTATACCAAACGCATCCACAATATTGACAGAAACATCAATGAATCTGCCTACCTGGGCGATCTATTGGTAACAGGCTATTCCACCTTTAGCCGAAATCGCATGTTCGGGAATATGATCGGCAAGGGCTATACCGTTAAAAGTGCGCAAATGGAAATGAGCATGATCGCAGAAGGCTATTACGCCACCAAAAGCGCACATGCCATTAAAGAAAACTTCAAGAAAAAAGTAAAGACCCCTATCATAGATGCCGTTTACGATGTGCTATACGACCATAAAAATCCAAAGAAGGTATTTGCCATATTGACTGAGAAGCTGAACTGATTTTAAGGAGTATTATTCTTGTCCTAATGAATATCCCCCTGATGTAAAGTTGGACATCCAATAAAACTGAATTATCTTTTTTAAACAATAATCTACTTAAATTTAAGTTTTCTAGTGATAATTTACATTTGATGAATTTAACACGTAAAAAGCTACTGCCCATTCTCTTACTGTTCATACTTAGTATTAGCGGTTGCAGTAAATCAGAAAATACTGAGGAGCTGGTTGAAATCCCCAAACCAGAAGAACCAATAATTTCAGCAATTTTGGACTACAAG
>JBARCC010000164.1:0-3008 GCA_049793635.1 Maribacter sp.
CCCTATTTTCACCACATTTTTAAATGCTTTTGATTTTTTATGGAGTGTGTCTCTCAACCTTTCCACGCCAGGGAGGGTCACTTCCATAATCTTTTTATACGCGGCGATGTGCATTCCTGTCGGAAAAGTATCGTTTGAAGATTGTGACTTATTTACGTCGTCGTTCGGTTGAATGGTCTTTTCTCCTTCCCCGATTACCTTTCCCGCAATTTCGTGAGCTCTATTGGCTATCACTTCATTAACGTTCATATTGCTCTGTGTGCCAGAACCGGTTTGCCATATAACAAGTGGAAACTGATCATCATGCTTACCTTCTAAAATTTCATCGCATACCTGCGAAATCAAATCCCGCTTTTCTGTACTTAAAACTCCGAGTTCGCAATTCGCATAAGCGGCCGATTTTTTTAAATAGGCAAATCCGTATACAATATCCAATGGCATGGAGGCGGACGGGCCTATTTTAAAATTATTCCGTGAACGTTCGGTTTGTGCGCCCCAGTACTTATCAGCGGGAACCTGCACGCTCCCCATCGTATCTTTTTCTATTCTATATTCCATTTCTGATTGTTTTGAGGCTTAAAGTTAAGGTATCGATGTTAAGCTGAAAATAAACGTCGGTTTTATTTTTAACAGAAACCCCATTGAATAAAACTTAAATATTTTGAATATCGTTTGTAAAAAATAATTCGATTATGGTATCTTTGTAACCTATAAGATTAAGCATATGTTCGAATTTGACCAGTATTTAGGATTTCTAGCCTTTTTGACCATTTTGACCATTGGGTTTTGGTTGATGATATTTTTATTGACCTTCGTGGTACCTTATTGGTTGTTCGGAAACATCATGGAACTTTTAAAAGAAAGACGCGACAAAAAGAAAGCCGCGCGTAATGCATAAAAAAAAGGAGCCAATCGGCTCCTTTTTTTATCAGTACTTTTTAGCCTTGATAGTCATCGTCTTCATCACCTCTATTCCCACCTCTTTCTGCTTTCTTTTTCTGGTTGATTCTATATACAAATGATAACGTTAGTTGTCGCTCTCTCCATTGAAACTCGTTTTCGGACGTAAAGAATGGTGTTTGGGTGAAGGCAATCCTTTTTCTCGAATTGAATAAGTCACTTGCACTAAAGGCTATTGTAGCCTTGTCTTTCAACACATCTTTGCTCAAAGCCAAGTCAACCGTAAATATACCCTCATTTCTGGTTTGTGCATTTTGTGTAGGACCACGATAGGACGCATTGGTCTGCCAGTCTATTTTTCCAGGCAAGGTGACCTTTGAGCTAAAACGGGAAAACCAACTTGTATTTTTTGCGCCAAAATCGACTCCGTTAAAAAACCCTTCTGAATTGAATTGAAAAAAGTTGAAACTGCCGTTTAAGCGTAGCCATTTATTAGGATTATACAACAAGCCCATTTCGGCCCCAATACGTTCGTTTGTAGATAAGTTAATGGGTATGGAACGAATGATAACGATGCCGTCTGTGGTTACTTGTCCTGTTTCTTCTTGTATTCTTTCGAACGAGTTCGTTTCTTTTTGATAATAAACCGATGAGGTCAAGGTAAGTTCTTCCCATCTTTTAAGATACCCCAAATCAAATGCATTGGCAAAAGCCGGATCTAAGTCAGGATTACCTTGAAAAATATTGGTACGGCTTGATCGTGACGGGAAAGGATTTATAAAATACCCGCGAGGTCGATTTATACGACGATTATAACCAAGGGTAATATTTTCATTTTCTGCGAGCTCGTAAATCAGATTAATTGTAGGGAAGAGCCCTAAAAAATTCTCATCGAAATCTAGGTTTATGTCCGACCCTAATGCCTCTTGTAACACTGCAGTATCCACACCACTAACTTCTCCTTTCAGTTGGGTGTTTTCTAAGCGCAAACCAAGTAAAAAAGAGAATTCCCCAAATTTATCCCCGTATTGTGTGTATAACGCATTTACATTTTGGTTATAGACAAACCGATTTGTCAACCCTAAATTAGGAATGAAGTTACCCGTGGTCAAGTCCAGTTCCTCCAAACTAAAGTCATTATCGTTTTCCTCCCAGTTGCCTCTGTAGCCAGCTTCAAATTGTGCATCTCCTACCGGTAGTACATAATCGATTTGAACCAAAAACTCATTTTGAATTTCTATTTCCTCTATATTTTCACTAGCAATTGTTTCGCTATTGGGAAATGTGTTATTTTCTAAAATGGTGGTGGGTTTAATTTCCCTATCATACGAGTACTGTACATCTGCTGTAAGCTTATGGCCTTCGGTATTAAAATCATTGTTATAATTGACCGAAAGCTGGTAACTTATTTCGTCCTCTCTTTCATCTTCAACGCGGAGCGTTCTGCTATCTATAGCTGATGAAATAAAACGTTGCGTATTGTTTTCTGTAACATCCTTTCCATCGTTAATTCGTCCAAAAGCACCAGTGGTCAGTGAAGAAGTCTCGGTAATAAAATACTCAATACCCAAATTTGCATTAAAACCACTATTTCTTCTGTTAATGTCTCGATCTTCAATAATTCTATCAAAAGTGCTCGTACTGTCTAAAAATCTATTATCAAAAAAACCATTGCCAGGTGGTTCGCGATAAGAATACCCTATAGTATTGAAGATATTAAATTTATCTTTTCTCAAATTGAGATTAGCCGTTATTGAGGAAGCATTGGGATATCCAACGGTCGTATTGATCGTGCCATTAAGGCCCAGGGTTTTTTCTTGCTTTAAAACAATATTTAAAATTCCTGCTGTACCTTCTGCATCATAACGAGCAGAAGGGCTCGTAATCACTTCTACCTTTTCAATGGCGTCGGCGGGGAGTTGACGTAGGGCATCTGTAGAGCCAAAACCCGCTAATGCAGAAGGTCTGCCATTAATAAGGATTCTTACGTTACCATTTCCACGTAATGCAATAGCTCCATCAACGTCCACGGTTACCGAAGGTATATTGCCTAAAGCATCACTAATTGTTGCACCACTATTGGTGAGGTCTTTCCCTACATTATACAC
>JBARCC010000165.1:0-8150 GCA_049793635.1 Maribacter sp.
ATTACCAAGACTGCACTAGGAGTCGATGAAGTAAAGAATGGTTGGTATCTTTTGTGGGACGGAGAAACGACCACGGGTTGGAGAGGTGCAAAATTGGATAGCTTTCCGGTAAAGGGTTGGGAGATTAAAGAGGGAGTATTATCCGTAGTATCATCAGGAGGAGAGGAATCGGCTGCCGGTGGAGATATCGTGACCAAAGAAGTGTACGGCGATTTTGAGTTACTCTTGGACTTTAGGATAACCGAAGGGGCCAACAGCGGAATCAAATACTATGTAGATACAGACCTTAACAAAGGCGAAGGCTCTTCGATTGGTTTGGAATATCAAATTTTGGACGATGCGAAACATCCCGATGCCAAATTAGGCAATCAAAAAGGTAGTCGCACAGTGGCGTCCCTCTATGACCTCATCATGGCCGATCCTGAGAAGCCAATGCATCCGCCGGGAGAATGGAATACTGCGCACATCATTTCCAAAGGTAACCATGTAGAACATTGGTTAAACGGTAAGAAAGTATTGGAATACGAACGCAAAAGCGAAGCGTTCCGCAAGCTCGTCGCCGAAAGCAAGTATGAAAAATGGCCCAATTTTGGAGAATCCGAGAAGGGGCATATTCTGCTGCAAGACCATGGGGACCGCGTATCCTTCAAAAATATTAAAATCAAACCACTTTTAAACGAATAAGGCCATGACCACAAGAAGAAACTTCATTAAAAAAACAGCTGTGGGCACAGCTGCGGCAACCTTCGGTAGTCTTGTATTTCCGACGCGTTCCTACGCACGAATTTTAGGGGCGAACGATCATATCAATTGTGCCATTATAGGTGTCCGAAGTAGAGCAAAAGCACATGTAAATGCAATCCATCAAGATAAAAACGCAAAAATCATCTATTCCTGTGATGTAGATGATATCATTTTAAAGGAGCACAACGAATGGTGCCAAGAACATATTGGGTATGTTCCCAAAGTGGAGAAAGACTTTAGAAAAGTGTTGGAAGACAAGAAGGTGGATGCCGTATTCATCGCCACTCCCGAACATTGGCATGCCCCGATGGCCATCTTGGCACTACAGGCGGGTAAACATGTGTATGTCGAAAAGCCCTGTAGTCACAATCCTTATGAAAACGAATTATTGGTAGAGGCTCAGAAGAAGTACGGAAAAAAAGTGCAAATGGGAAACCAACAGCGATCATCCAACACCTCTAGGATGGCGATCAAGGATATTCGGGATGGGATTATTGGGGAGGTGTACAAAGGGGAAGCCTATTACACGAACAATCGCGGATCGATAGGCATCGGGAAACGTATCGACGTTCCGAAAACCCTGGACTGGGACTTATGGCAAGGGCCAGCTGTACGAGAGGCGTACAAAGATAATGTACACCCGTATAATTGGCACTGGTTTCGTAATTGGGGAACCGGCGAAATACACAATAACGGGACGCACGAAATCGATATTTGCCGCTGGGCTTTGGGTGTCGATCTTCCAGAAACCGTTACTTCGTTCGGTGGCACCTATACCTTTCAAGATGATTGGGAGTTCGTAGACAATCAACAGGTCACCTATACCTTTGCCGGTGATAAATTCTTGACATGGACCGGTCATAGTCGGGGAATGATGCAACCAGAACGACCGGGTCGCGGAAGTACTATCTACGGTAGTAAGGGAAGCATTATGTTGGATCGTAACTTCTACCAACTTTTTGACCTTCAGGGAAATCTCATCAAAGAAGAACTTGAAGCTGGCGGTAGCAAAACGACGGATACGCGTGGTGAAGGCCAACTCGATATCAATCACATCCAAAATTTCTTTGCGGGCATCCGAGAGGATAAAAGCTTACATTCCGATATAAAGGACGCTAGCATTTCCACACAACTATGCCATTTGGGAAATATGGCGCAAGATGCCGGGGAAACCTTAAAAGTGGATACAATTACGGGCAAGGTATTGAACAATGAAAAGGCCATGCGTTCCTGGAAAAGAACGTATGCCAGCGGATGGGAGCCTACATTGTAGCGTTCTCACCAGGTTTCACTGTAATGGCCTCTAGTTGCTAAATTGCAACGTACCCTATTAAACCGTTTTAAACTGAAGATGCAGATTGTTTCTACTTTGAGGCCCGTAGAAAAAAAGGATGTTACAAAAATCTCTATTTTTACGGCTGCTTATAAACACATCCTTTGAAACAAGTTACAATTTCCAATACGTTTATGACCCTTATGGTTCTTGATTATGGAGCCACGATACAAAAGCTATTGGTAAAAGATAAAGATGGTAATTTTGTGAACGTCGTGGTCGGGTACAACCATCCTAGTCGCTACCTATTGGATGATCATGTTCTAGGGGCGAGTGTTGGACGCTATGCAGGAAGGATATCGAAAGGTGGTTTTGAACTGGATAGGGAGCGCTTTTTACTGTATCAGGAAGAAGGCGTACACTTACATGGGGGCAAAGAAGGCTTTCACCAAAAATTTTGGACCATTGAGGAAGTCAATACCGACGAACATCCCTTTGTTAAACTGAAGTATGAAAGCAGGCATTTAGAGGAAGGCTATCCTGGTAATTTGACCGTGACCGTGACCTACAGATTAATGGACAATGCCCTGCAAATCATCTATGAAGGGGTCACAGACCGTAGTACGGTCATTAACCTCACCAACCATTCGTATTTCAAACTAGACCAAGAACCGTATATCGACAATTACGACCTTCAATTAAATTGCCCCTACCGTCTTGAATTAACGGAGAATCTGCTCCCTACCGGAAATAGCATTCCGGTAAGAACCTCTGAATTCGATTTTCTGCTCCCACGTAAAATCGGGGTACAACGGTTGGATACCGTTTTCATAAAAGATGGTGGCAGCGAGCAAGTGGGAGAATTGCATTCATCCAAATCAGGTATTGGCATGAAGGTATACTCCAATCAGCCAGCCGTGGTCGTGTATACCCCCACAGATTTTCCGGGAATCTGTTTTGAGAACCAAAATTATCCTGATGCTCCCAATCATGCTGATTTTCCCAAAAGTATATTAAGACCAAGTGAACTATACAACAACATCTCTATCTTTAAATTTGAGGTACATGCCTAGTCCCTATATAGTCTACTCTTCATGAAATCGTTTACAAAAGCACTGATCGTCATTGCGGTATTGGCCGCCCTCGTTTATTTTGTGGCCATCCCCTACCTGCATACCGAAACGAAAAAATTCAGTCCCACTAAAAGCGCTACATTGGCCTTTGGGGATGGAAAAATTGAGGTCGATTATTCCAGCCCATCAAAAAAAGGACGCGTTATTTTCGGTGAGCTGGTGCCTTATGGGGAAGTTTGGCGTACAGGTGCCAACGAACCTACCACATTTTCCACCAGCAAGGACATTAAAATTATCGATAAAACACTTCCGTCGGGCACCTATTCATTGTGGACCATCCCCAATAAAGCCAGCTGGAAAGTAATTTTCAATACAGAAATCCCTGATTGGGGCGTAACCCGTGTAAACGGCAACAAAACAACCCATGAAGCCTTGTACGATTACCTCGTTGTAGACGTACCTGTAACACCCTTGGAAATGCCGGTGGAAGATTTTTCGATTTGGTTTGAAAATGAGGAAGACGGTCGATTTACCCAAGAATATTTAAGTTTGGCATGGGATACGGAAAAGATCAGCGTACCCATAAGCAAGTGAACCGTGAACGAATTCAGATGTATCAACGCACATAGCCATGAAGTTAAGCAGCCTTTCTACCGAAAACATTATACAAGGAATTTTCTCCAATAATGTGGCCATCGTCGGCAAAGCGATTACCCTTATAGAAAGCACTAAAACCACACATCGCACTCAGGCCAAACAGATTGTAGAGCGTTGCCTACAAAAAGAGGTTTCCTCCATTAGAATTGGTGTTACCGGTGTTCCCGGTGCCGGTAAAAGTACCTTCATAGAGCAATTTGGCAGGCTTTTAACCTCACAGGGCAAAAAAGTGGCCGTACTCACCATCGACCCCAGCAGCAGTAGAACAAAAGGTAGTATTCTTGGAGATAAGACCCGTATGCAAGAATTGGTAAAGGACCCCAATGCCTACATTAGGCCATCGCCATCGAATACCTCCTTGGGTGGGGTCACCCGCAAAACACGGGAAAGCATTAGCATTCTCGAAGCTGCCGGCTACGATATCATCATCATTGAAACCGTAGGTGTCGGGCAAAGTGAAATCGCCGCACAAGGCATGGTCGACTTTTTTCTTCTCCTCAAACTTGCGGGTGCCGGCGATGAACTACAGGGTATAAAGCGGGGAATTATAGAAATGGCCGACGCTATTGTGATCAACAAAGCGGATGGGGATAATGTGGACAGGGCTAAATGGGCTCAGATGGAATTTAAGAGAGCACTACATGTATTTCCATCCAAGGAAAATGGATGGAGCCCTGAGGTATTGACCTGTTCTGCCTTGGAAAATAAAGGGTTGGATGCCGTTTGGCGCCTAATAGAATCGTATTGCAAAGCGATGAGAAAGTCCGGCTATTTTCAAATGAACCGTCGCTTGCAGAATGAAAATTGGCTTGTTCAACATCTAGAACAAGCATTGTTATCCGATTTTTACGAAAATCCTACGATAAAAAAACTGCTTCCCACCCTTAAAAACGCGGTGGTTGAAGGAAGTTCCTCCCCATTTTCCGCTGCTGAAGAACTGGTTGCGAAGTATCGAAATAGCTAAGCCTTTAGAGGCCATCCTTTAGCGCTCCTCTGTTTCTTCCGGATAAAAAACATAACTTTGTCGCTATTTCTAAAATACCACGAATGCATCCAGTGACCACTTCCCTACTTTCAGTCGTTGTGCCTTTATACAATGAGGAAGACAATGTGCCTTTACTGACACAAAAAATCCACGAAAGTTTAGAAGGATACCAATACCAAATCATTTATGTGGACGATTTTTCGACCGATGCTACCAAAAAGGTTACCAAAGCGTTGAAAGATGATAAGGTGCACCTTATCGCCCTTAAAAAAAATTATGGGCAGAGCTTGGCCTTGGCCGCAGGACTTGATTACGCTGAGGGCGACTATATCATTACAATGGATGGGGACTTACAAAACGATCCATCCGACATTCCCGAGATGCTCACCTATGCGGTAAGCGGAGACTATGACGTGGTCACGGGCATACGTCAAAAAAGAAAAGATTCCCTAGTAAAAAAAATCCCCTCTAAAATTGCCAATTTCTTAGTGAGGCGCATTACAAAATTGGACATTAAGGATAACGGCTGTGCCTTGAAGGTCTTCACCAAAGACATTGCCAAAGACCTAAACCTCTATGGTGAAATGCATCGTTTCATTACCCTTTTGGCGCATTTGGAAGGTGGTCAAATAAAGCAGGTACCCGTAAAACATCATGCACGCCATGCCGGGGTTTCCAAATATGGTTTGGAGCGCGTATTCAAAGTGGTTGCGGACATGATGCTACTGCTGTTCATTAGAAAATACTTTCAGCGGCCCATTCATCTTTTTGGTATTTTTGGATTTTTGTTGATTTTATTGGGATTGGTCATTAATATGTACCTATTGATCGTAAAACTGGGCTTTGGGGAAGATATCGGAACACGGCCATTGCTCATGTTCGGGATGATGTTCATTCTGGCCGGCATTCAATTGTTTACCATCGGTATTGTCATGGAGTTGTTGATCAGAACCTATTACGAATCCCAAAACAAAAGACCGTATCGTATCAAAAATATTACTGTAGGTGGCCAAAGCAAGTAAAAAGGTAACTACGGTATTTAAGGTAGTGATCAGCACCGTGCTGATCTATTTCATCCTAACGAAAATCAACGTACAGGAAATCAAGGAAATTCTGTTGGAAAGCGATTTTCTGTATCTTTTTCTAGCGGCATTTTTCTTTGTCGTCTCAAAACTGATTTCTGCACTACGATTGAATCTCTATTTTCACGTGCTTCATATTCCTCTAAAACAAAAAAGCAACCTAGCGCTTTATATACTGGGCATGTTTTATAATCTGTTTCTTCCTGGCGGTATCGGCGGGGATGCCTATAAAGGATATCTGCTTAAAAAAACATTTCAAGTTGCCACAAAAAAAATAGTGAGCGTTCTCGTACTGGATCGATTGGGAGGTCTACTATTACTATTTACATATGCGTGTGCACTGCTGTCCGTTTTGGAATTTGCAAGTTTTGACGGGTATCGCGTACTATTTCTTTTGGCCATACCCCTTGCCGTGTTCGTATTTTGGTTACTGAACTACAAATTCTTTGCCTATGTTATGCCCGTTTTCTGGAAATCCATATTCCTATCGGCCATCGTTCAACTGGCCCAGCTCATTTGCATCTTTTTGGTCCTAAAAGCGCTGCATATCGACGACAACCAAATGGCATACCTGGTCATATTCCTTGTTTCCTCGATCGTTGCTACCGTGCCACTGACCATTGGCGGCATCGGCAGCCGAGAGGTCACTTTTTTTTACGGTGCCACACTGTTGGGTCTTGATCAAAATGTATCAGTAGGTGTGAGCATTCTATTCTTCTTGATTACCGCTGTAGTTTCATTGACAGGAATATGGTATCACTTTAAAAAGGTCACGTTAAAACTACAGGAAACCTCTAGGGTAGTATAAGATGCGATTTAATCGATGTATGTGGAATCTGTTCTAGAATTCAACAGGTACGTTTAAAAATCAATTTGAAACCAGACACCGACGCCCAATCAAGAGCTTCTGAAAAAGTAGGGCCTTTAACGAATATGAACGAGGTGCATTTTTTGTAACACCTTTTTCCGCGTATTCGGATTTAAAAATTTTCCTTGAAGCCTTGTAATCCTGAATTGATCCACCATGAGCTGACTGTCCCAATCAAAACCTTGCGTCTGTAGCGACTCCAGCTCCGCTTCCGAAACATACACCCATATATTTCTCTTGAATTTGAGCTGTTTGGGAGTGATCAACTGAACAGGATACCGGTTGTAAAAATCGAGCGACCATGTATGCTCCTTTCCCACCTTATACACCCTATCTACGGGAATACCTCGCTCACTGATTAGATTGGACATGGTAGATCCTGCCTGATATTTCAATAAATTTGGGTAGAAATGTAGGTTTAAAACAGCATTCAATAACAGCGAAGCACAAACAGAGAGGGTAATCAACCGCGCATAGGGCGGTTCACTTTTTAAAGTGTAATAGGCAATAATGACCATTGCGATCGCCAAAAAGAAATACACGGGAAATCCCTTTAGCCTGAATACGTAAAAACAGATGAGCGCAGAGGCGATAAAGACCAACCCAAGAACAAAGTATTGCACCCGTTTAACGATTATGGTCGCTTTCGTTCTATCGAAGCGGTACAGATCGTAAAGGTAGGATGCCGTAAGCACTGAAAACAAGGGTATGGTGATATTTAAATAATGGGGAAGTTTGAACTGGGCGAAACTGATGATGATAAATATTAAGGTAATCCCACCAATGGTCAGAAATTCGTAGTTCGGATGAAAGGCAAATTTTAGTTTGATAAAATTTTTGATCTTACACCAGTAGGCGACGATACCTAAAATCGTCCAAGGGAGAAAGACCCAGAGGAAGGTATGGAAAAAGAACAGGTAATCGCTACTGTTGGTACCAACGCCTTCACCGCTCAACCGCTCGAAGCTCTGTTCCCAAAAAATAAAAAAGATACCACTTCGGTTACTTCTGCCCCGAATCATTTTCTCTGGATGCAAGTCGAACTGTACATAGTAGGCATAGAGCATCGGCGCAATGGTAATCGCAAAAATGACCAATGCCGCAAGTACCTTCCAACTTAAAAAAGCCTTCCACTTTTTAGTGTAGGTCAAATGGCATAGTATCGGTAGCCCGATGACCAATAACGCAATCTGCCCTTTGGTCGAAAACGCGATACCGGCTGCAAAAGCACCGATCAGAATAGCCCAGAGACTTCTTTTCTCGATATACCGGGTAAGCTGCCAAATGGCTAGGATACTAAAACCGGTAAGTACGGCATCGGTACGTACGTCGATCGCCCCTAAAACAATGGTCTGCGCCGTCATGAATATCAATGCGGCCAAACGGCCCACATGCGTATTGTACAAAAGCTTCCCCAACCCATAACAGCTGTAGGCCGCCAGTAGCGTTGCCAAGATACCCGGTATCC
>JBARCC010000166.1:0-1591 GCA_049793635.1 Maribacter sp.
GGTTAGTGGTTAGTGGTTAGTGGTTAGTGGTTAGTGGTTAGTGGTTAGTGGTTAGTGGTTAGTGGTTAGTGGAAAATAAACTTTTACTGATTATTACAATAAACAACTAAGGATTACATACCTTTTAAATACATACCAATAACGAATACCCTTAAATAATAACTATGCTGAAGGAAAGGAATGTCTGCAACGAAGGGCGAAGGATTTTCCTCCAGAATGATACATTAAAAAGGTTAATCCTCTATATATTAACATAAATACGATGAAGAAAATCATAAACACCTTACATGCACCGGCACCTATTGGCCCGTACAACCAAGCCATCCTCAGTAATGGAACACTTTACGTTTCTGGTCAAATTCCGTTGGACCCCACGACCGGAACCTTAGTTTCTGGAGATATCATGAAGGAAACCCGACAATCTATGGAAAATATAAAGGCCATTTTGACCGAAGCCAATATGACCTTTGAAGATGTTGTAAAATCGACGATTTTTCTTAGCGATATGAATCAATTTGGGCAAGTGAACGAAGTATATGGTGCTTATTTCGATGCCGATACGGCCCCCGCACGCGAAACCGTAGAGGTTGCCAACCTGCCCAAATTCGTAAACGTTGAAATTTCGGTAATTGCCGTAAAATAAAGATTACATGTTCGAACGGTGAAAATCTACGAGCCCTTCAATAGGTCGTTGCCGAATGACCCCTACAATCAAATCGTTTCGCTGTAAGACCGAGGTTAATTCGTCCCTTAAATAATGGGCGATACTACCTACGAAATTGATGGGCACTTTGGTCGCCAATTCAAATTGCATCACATAATTATTGATGAATTGCTGAAAGCCTTTGTCAATGACCCCCTTAGAATAGGGATGTTCCTTATTCTCGATCAAGAAGCGGGCAAAGGTGGCTAGATAGGTATTCGGATTGGGCTGTTTGTACAAATTCTCTTTGATGACATCTGCCTCCAAATCGTACTGGCTGTTGAACTTATGTGCCAGATCGGAAGGCATTTTATGGAAGTAATAATCCCGTATCAATTTACGGCCAAAGAAATTACCACTGCCGTCATCCATCGGAATATACCCTAAGGAAGTTACCTTTTGAAACAATTGATTTCCATCATAATAACTACAATTCGAACCCGTGCCCAAAATACAGACAATACCTTGATGCCCTACTTTTGTTGTTGCAAAAATTGCGGCATAGGTATCTTCCTTTACCTCAGCTTTTGCCTTGGGGAAAAAATCCTTGAAAATGGCTGCTAGAAACTTTTTCATTCGGTCCGTTCCACAACCTGCCCCGTAAAAATAAAGATGGGTCACTTCATCCCTATTCTTGGAGAGTTCGAAGTTATTTGCCAGTCGGTCTACGATGACGTCCTTGGTCAATACTTCAGGACTCAACCCCAAGGTCTGGGTCAAAAACAATTGTTCACCCTTTTCGTTCAAAGCGATCCAATCAGACTTGGTCGCCCCACTATCCACTATTAAAATCATACCTAAAGCTGCTTTAAAAAAGAATCCTGAAAATAAGGAAAAAATGCCTCATTTTCAGGAAATATCTTTATAAACCTAAATTGTGTGTTACAG
>JBARCC010000167.1:0-4031 GCA_049793635.1 Maribacter sp.
GGGAACAATGGCAGGCAGAAAAATGAAGGACGACGTACCGGAGGCCACAAAAAAAAGACGCTTATCGGAAATCATTGCCTTACAAAGAACCCATTGTCAATTCAGGACAGAGAAGCATGTCGGAAAAATACAAGAGGTATTGATCGAGGGCACTTCCAAAAAATCAGAAAACGAGTGGATGGGCAGGAATTCACAAAGCACTGTAGTGGTATTTCCAAAAGAGCACTACAACATTGGGGATTTTGTGAACGTGCACATTAATGACTGTACCTCCGCAACCTTGATAGGGAAAGCGGTAGAAAAGGCCAGCTGACCCGAAAGAGGAAATTGGGTTAAAGATTTAGGATCTAATAAAATTAAAAAACAGAATGATCAGTAAACATATAGATATATTAAATTCACCCTTTGGGGTTTAAGGGGCCTATGGAAAGCATACAAAGCATAAAACAACGATTTGAAATCATTGGCCAAGACCCTAAGCTTAATCGAGCCCTGGAGAAAGCCATGCAGGTTGCCGCGACCGATATTTCGGTACTGGTGACCGGTGAGAGTGGAGTGGGAAAAGAATCCATCCCCAAAATCATACACGCTTTATCCCATAGAAAACACGCCAAATATATAGCGGTCAATTGTGGTGCCATCCCAGGAGGCACTATAGACAGCGAGCTTTTTGGTCACGAAAAAGGGGCGTTTACAGGAGCTACCCAAACAAGGAGCGGTTATTTTGAGGTTGCCGACGGGGGTACCATATTTTTAGATGAAGTAGGCGAACTCCCATTGACCACGCAGGTTCGATTATTACGTGTTCTTGAAAACGGCGAATTTTTAAAAGTGGGGTCTTCGCAAGTTCAAAAAACCGATGTGCGTATCGTCGCCGCCACCAATGTGAACATGTTCGAGGCCATTAAAAAGGAGCGTTTTCGCGAAGATCTATATTATCGGTTGAGCACCGTTGAAATCAATATTCCTCCCCTACGGGAACGCCAAGAGGATATTCATCTACTGTTCAGAAAATTCGCATCCGATTTCAGTCAGAAATACAAAATGCCCACAATTCGCCTCGATGACCATGCCGTTTCCCTGTTGATAAAGTACAGATGGCCTGGGAACATCCGTCAGCTGAGGAATATTGCCGAGCAGGTATCGGTTTTGGAGGAAAACAGGGCCATTACCGCAGCTACCCTTCATGGATACCTGCCCAATAACAACACTAGTAACTTACCGGCGGTTGTATCGAATACAAAAGCGGAAGGCGATTTTAGCAATGAGCGTGAAATTTTATACAAGGTTTTATTCGACATGAAAGGGGACTTGAACGATCTTAAAAAATTAACGATGGAGCTCTTGAAAAACAACGACTCTCAAAAAGTTCAAGAAGACAACGAACACTTGATCCGTAAAATTTACGGGAACGAGGATGATGAGGATATAGATCAGGAGATGGGCAACCCAGAAGAACCAACACGTAAGGTATTGCATTTGCCCGAACCAAAGAAACAAGAGCCCACGTTCATCAATGATTCCTACGAAGACAAGTATCATTTTGCCGAAGAAATTGAAGAGGAAGAAACCCTATCTTTACAGGAAAAGGAAGTTGAATTGATCAAGAAATCCTTGGAACGCAATAGAGGAAAGCGAAAAGCGGCATCGGCCGAATTGGGAATTTCAGAACGCACCTTATACCGAAAAATCAAACAATACGACCTTTAGTCGAACGAAAGACTTTTCAAATAAATGAAGCACGCTAGACAAGTAATTTTCTATCTGATACCCCTACTCCTATTATCAGGCTGTGGAGTGTACAATTTTACCGGTGGCAATGTAGGCGAGGCCAAAACGTTTCAAGTGAATTATTTTCAGAATTATGCCACCCAGAGTCCGGGTTCCGTATTCGAACCAGGTGTAGACCGTGATTTTACCTTAGCCCTGCAAGACCGTATATTGAACCAGACCAGTTTGGACCTCATCAATTCCGGTACCGCAGATTTATTGTATGAAGGCGAAATTACCGAATACAAAATCTCGCCCATGTCGGCTACGGCCCAGCAGACGGCTGCTGAGAATCGATTATCGATGCGCGTAAAGGTTCGCTTTTTTAACCGCTTGAAGGAAGATGCCGCATTTGACCAAAGTTTTTCCTTCTTTTTTGATTATCCGGCAGATGTGCAATTGAACGCCATTCAAAGTGAAGCCCACGAGGTCATTTTTGAACGGTTAACACAAGATATTTTCAATGCCTCTTTGGCAGATTGGTAGTCGATTATGAATGTAGCACAGTTTACCTATTTTCTAGAACACCCTACCAAAGTGGTTGAACCCATCCACACCAAACATTTAGAGGATATCGTTGCTGAATACCCTTATTTTCAAGCTGCCAGGGCCTTGCATTTAAAGGGTCTTAAAAATTTAAACAGTTACAAATACAATAAGGCATTAAAAACAACGGCTGCATTTACGGCAGACCGCGACGTGTTGTTCGACTTTATTACTTCCAAGGATTTTTTAAGGGTTGATATTACCACAGAAATGCTTAAAGATGAGGATGCCAAACGCGTATCAAAACCTTTAATAGAAGTATCGGCGGACAGGCCTTTGCCCCAGGACGAAGAAGATGCGGAACACATTTTAGACCCAGAGCTGTTTCAATCCAAAAAACAAGATGCTTCTACCGCAGAGGACCCGTTAGATCTAGGGAAACCGCTGCCTTTTGATGACAAGGAAAAGTATTCGTTTTCGGAATGGTTGAATCTTACCTCCAAAAAACCAGTGAAGCGCAACGAGGTGAAGGCCGCATCAAGCACTCCGATTCTAAAAAAAATAGCCCCTAAACCTAAAGCAAAGATCGATGCTGCAAAAAAGAAAAAATTTGAACGCATCGACAAATTTATTGCTAGTAATCCTAAAATAGTACCCACCGAGCAGCGAAACATAAGTCTAGACCTCGCCGATTCTACCAAAATCGATAAAAACGAATTGATGACCGAGACCTTGGCGAGGGTTTATTTAGAGCAAAAAAAGTATAAAAAAGCCATACAGGCCTTCAAAATTTTAAGTTTGAAATATCCGGAAAAAAGTAGTTTCTTTGCAGACCGAATTAAAGCGGTAGAAAAAATACAACGAGATAACGAATAGCGCATGAGTACATTTTCAATTTTCTTAATACTGATCATTATTGTTTGCCTATTATTGGTTCTGGTGATCATGGTTCAAAACCCAAAAGGTGGTGGACTTTCTTCCTCATTTGGAGGCGGTGGTACACAGGTAGCCGGTGGTGTGAAAAAAACAGGGGATTTTTTGGATAAAAGTACATGGACGTTGGCAGGTTTGCTGATTGTTCTGATTTTAGCATCGAATATTGCCCTGAAAGGAAATTATGCAGAAGCAGAATCTAAGTTATTGGACGGTGATGATATAGAAACCGTGGTTCCCGAAACTTTACCGGAAGAAGTAACCCCTCCCGTAACTAACGAAACCAGTCCGAACGACAGTCTTTAAAGCCCTACGTTCCCTTACATTTATAAATGCCAGCTTGAATGACAAGCTGGCATTTTTCGTTTACAATTTGTCAGGTATTTCGCAATGGCATAATTTCTGCCTCATCAACTATAAGAATGTTTAAAAAATCAATTTAAAATTTAATAATTATGGCTAAAGTTAGCATTAAACCATTGGCAGACCGAGTTCTTATAGAGCCGATGGCAGCTGAAACAAAAACTGCGTCTGGGTTGTATATTCCCGATACTGCAAAAGAGAAACCACAAAAAGGAAAAGTAATTGCCGTAGGTCCTGGTACCAAAGATGACAAGGTTACGGTGAAGGTTGGCGATACCGTTCTTTATGGAAAATATGCCGGAACAGAATTAAAATTGGAAGGAACGGACTATTTAATGATGCGAGAGAGTGACATTCTAGCTATCATCTAAATGACTTTCGCTATTGTCAGTTTCTGACAGTAGATTTTTATACTAAAGCAAAAAATAAAATCTAAACATACGGTCAATGCCAAAAGGTAATGGCCAGAATCTAAAAAC
>JBARCC010000168.1:0-5665 GCA_049793635.1 Maribacter sp.
ATCTCGTTTGTCGGTATTTATACATAGCGCTGAAGTTTGGTAAAACACCGAACGCCTAACTGAGCAGCTTTTTGGAATGTAGCGTAGGACTATTGCGGGTCACCAGTTACAGATGAGTGCTGGTGGAGGGTGGAAACACTTGCTTTTGTGACATGGGTAAAAGTAGGTTTGATTCTTTCCTCGGCCCTTTTCCAAACCGTCCAAAGTTAGCTTTGCCTTTTTAGGCAACATGAAAAAAGCCTCAAAAAGAGGCTTATATGAATCCGTTTTTTCTGGGATTGATGAATTTTGAAACGGTTACCCGTGTTGTAAGCAGTTTTTTATTCACACATTGCATTTAAATAAAAACTCAAACTTTGTCCACCTGTTGTCCAAGTGTCCATAGCTTTTTCGCGGAAATAAGCTGTGTTCAATGGTGAAGCAGCGGTTGAAATCGAAAAGTACTTACTTTTTTCATCCTTTTTGACACTCTCCAACCATTGAATTGTTACCGCAACGTCTTCGATATCTTCTTTCAGATAGATTTCATAAGGTTCTAAATCCACTTTAAACCAACCTAAAAAATTATCTTTTACCTCAAACACAATGTTTTTTTCTATTAGCAATTTAGTCGGAAGTCCATCCTCTATTTTGTAAAAGTTTACTCTAAATTTCAAAGAGGTAAAATCGTTTGAAGTTATTTTAAAATTTAGGTCTTTAATATGGCAATCCCGTCTTATTTTGAGTTTCATACCTCTTTCCTTGCTCAATCTGTCGTCAACACCTTTTTCATAATAGCTATAGAAATTCATATGAGTTAATCCAAGACCTTTAGAAGTCCGTCCTATTTTTTTGGATTTTAGTTTGATTTTCTTTGAGCTTAAAACAACCTCGTCCAATTCAGTGTTTTCTGGTTGAAGTAAAATGATATTGTTTTTATCGTTCAATTCTGAAATCAAATACCTTTCAGTTCTATAACCGATAAAAGAAAAAACTACTGTATCATTTTGTTTTACTTTCTCGTGTAAGGAAAGATAAAATAAGCCGTTTTTATTTGAAACTGTTCCAACTGTTTTATTAGCAATTCCTATGTTTACATAGGTAAGAGGTTCATTATCTTCGAAATGCCGAACCTCACCTTTAATTTTTTTATTTTGGGAATAGCACATTGCGTTTATCGATAAAACACAAATGATTAATATCTTTAATTTCATTGATTGAATAAGGTTTATTTAAATTGCTTATAACATATCAATAGTATGTGCAAGTACTTATAGTTCTATTGTAAGTCAAGATTATGTACCGCAATATAAAACACTCAGTGAAATAAATTCGCACAAATAACGATCGAAAACGGTCATGAAAGGGAAATAGCAAAAGCATTTAATTTGAGTAATGCCGGGAAATTTCGGCCAAACGTTTAACTACCCTTTTCCGCTTTTCCGTAATGATTGTAGAAACTTTGGAATATCTATGGTTCAGAGCAGGTCCTGCATGACTATTTTAACGTCCGTACCGCTATATACCTTTTTCACCATCAACGTATAGCTATCAGCAAAACGCGTATTCTGCGCAAGCGTCCCGAACAAATTTTCTTGTTTGATAAAAGCCAAAGGGTCATTGGCGGTTTTTTTTGCGGCGGCGTGCAGCTCGTCTTTCAGGGCATCGTTAATTTCAAGGGGCTGTCCGTTTTGGTCCATTTGTTTGTCGCTATAATAACACCAAGCTGCAATGACCAAAGTGGCGAATTTAATACTACCGCCAGTCCCCAAGTTTTCATGAATCGTCGCAATCAGAAATTTGGGCAGTTTGGCCGAACTTTCCGCGCAAATACGGGCTACGCTATCCTTGATATAAGGGTTGGCAAAACGCTCCAGGAGGCTATCGTTATACTCCTTTAGATTAATGCCTTTGATATCTCCAAGAATTGGCGTGGCTTCTTGGTCTAGAAAGGCACGTAAATAGGTGGCAAAGTGTTTATCTTCTACACAGGCATTGATGGTAGGGTGGCCGTAAATAGCTCCTAAAAGCCCTAAAACCGAATGCCCAGCATTGAGTAGGCGCAGTTTCATTTTTTCATACGGCCCCACATCGGGCACGAATTGTACGCCTACTTTTTCAAAAGCGGGTCGGCCATCGGAGAATTTATCCTCTACGACCCATTGTATAAAAGGTTCGCAGGTTACGGGCCATGCATCCTGTACACCATAGTTTTGGGCCAGGGTTTCGATATCGACTTGTGTGGTTACCGGCGTAATACGGTCTACCATGCTATTGGGAAAGCAGACTTCCTGGGCAATCCATGTGGCCAAGTCGGGGTTTTGGACCTCGGTAAAGGCAAGTAGCATTTTACGCATCATATCGCCGTTATGTTCGATATTATCACAGGACAAAACGGTAAAAGCGGGGAGCCTTGCATCGTAACGTCTCTTTAAGGCGGCGGTTATAAATCCATAAACGGTGATGGGGTCTTTCGGGTGCCGTAGCTCATGCTGAATGTCAGGATTGTCAAAATTGAATTCGCCGGTATTGGGATTGAAATTATAACCTCCCTCGGTAATCGTCAACGATACGATTTTGGTATCGGCATGTGCCATTTGGGCGACAACGGGTTCGGGGTCGGTAGTCCCCATTTTAAAATCTACGATCGACCCAATGACTTCAGGTTCTATTGTTCCGTCGGGGTGTTTGACCATAAGGGTATACAGGTAGTCTTGCTTTTTGAAAATAGCGTGCAATTTGCTATCCGCCTCACGAAGTCCTATACCGCAGAGCGAAGAGGCCTCGCCGTCATTTTTCAGTTTGTGCAGGTAGTAGGCCAGGTGGGCTCTATGGAATCCCCCGACACCGATATGTACGATACCCACCTTTTCCGCAGTACGTGAATAAGTGGGTACGGGCATACGCATTACCACGTTCTCTAAATTGGCTTGATTAAGGTCTAGTAAGGCTTCCATAGGTATACTGCTTTATGTGGTTCGATCATTGAGGATACAATACGCTGAGGTCTGTCCCAAAATTATTTTTTTTAGGCATGAGGTGCTTGTTCTGGGGAGGTTGAGGTGCCGCGTTTTAGGGCCCAATAGGCCAACACGAAATAAATGAGGGTGCACATGAATGCATAGGTATAAAAAAGTTCCCGATTTGCGATATAGTCCGCCTCCGTAGCACTCCCGAATAGGACATTACTAGCTAAAACCAAGGTGGCGATCAAGGCCGAAATGGCGACGAATTTCAATCCTTTGGAAAATAGGGAACTATCCTTGGAACTACGAGGTTCCTCTTTTGCTTGTTCTTCTTGAAAGCGTGCTATGTTTTCATTTCGCAACTGTTCTTCTTTCGCTTCTTCTGCATAGGTCTCTTTCGCCCCATATTTAGACGCGAGGAACGTGTACACCGCGATGGTAAAAAACCAGGTAGGGATAAACAGGTAATAGAACGAAATTACATCTAAGGCTTGAAGGCCAAAACCAAAGACCAAGCCCAAGCCCCAAGAGGCGACGGCGGGCGTACTAAAGGTCAGTTTGCGGTATGAGGACCAGTAACGTGTATAGCCGATTCTAGGGAATAGCTGATGTTCTGCGAACACGATTGCCCCCACAGGAACGACCAGCAGTCCCGCATAGGTAAGCAACGGGAGAATTTGTGAAAATACAAAGGGGAAACAGGCAATGGCAACGGTGACCATACCGACGACAATGGTGGTTTTCTTTCGGGAATGGTTGAAGAAAATCGCCTGTGCGGCCAAACCTGCCCTGTATAGATTGGTGATCGCGGTCGTCCAACCTGCGACGATCACGATTACAAATCCCGACCAACCGAGGGCGTAATAGGCCACATCGCCCGGGTCGAGTTCTATGATGGTCTTTCCTAAAATGACGGCCGCACCGGCGCCCATAATGCCTGCAGCGATCCATGCTACGTAGTGCCCGAACATCATCCCGGTACTGGAGGCGTATGCGTAGTTCTTCTTTTTGGCAAATCGTAAAAGGGCCATATCCACCAGTCCGAAATGGGTGATGGTATTGGCGGCCCAGCCAAAGCCGATGACTTCGACCAAGCCGATACCCGGTTCGCCATCGCTGTTGATGCCCGTCCAGATGCTTTGGTCACCAAGGGTCAGAATATCTGCCCAACCTGCCGGTAGCGTTTTATCCAAAATATCCAAGGACAAAGCCGGGAGCAACACCATGGCGCCGCTCGTAAACATGACAAAGAGCCAAGGCGCACAGAGGCCCGAAAATTCAGAAACGGCATTGAAACCATAAAGTGCGATGGAAACCACAACGATACCTACGGCCAACACGATCAAAATAAACCAGGCGTTGGTAGGGTGCCAATTGAGTTGCGCAGGAATATTGAAGGCAAACCGTACCGCCGTGGAAGAGACCGTGATCATCGCCGCCGAAATCACCGAAAAAATGATGACATTGGCCCAGTTGTACAACTTGGTCATGGAGTCGCCCGCGATCTTATTCAGATAGGTGTATAGGCTCAAACGTGTTTCAACGGCAATAGGGGAGGTGATGAAGCGCCAGCTCAGCACTGCGAGAATATTACCGATCAGTAATCCGAGGATGATATCCATCGTTTTAGCGCCCAAGGCCACAAAGGTCGCCCCGATGACAAACTCCGTTGCCGCGACATGCTCGGCAGCGTAGAGCCCTGCAAAATGGGTCCAATCGTGAAGTTTGTGCTTGGCTACGGGCAGTTGCTCTTCGTCTAGGGCTGCAAATTGTTTGAAATCTTCGGTGGTCTTCATAGTTTAGGCGGGTTGAAAATTTGACGCTTACGAAATTTTAGGGCATGGTGGTTTTAAGGGGATTGGCGATATGAAGCGCAATCTAGCATTTAGGAAGATTTTTGTTCTTTTTAGCATTTGATAATGAAATTTAGTGTTTCTAAAATAGTAATCGACCCTAATCTTGTAGTTTTTGAAACAATTCATTAACAATTTAAGATCCACAAGGGCATTTTAGGCAGGATCAGACCGATATGTTTTTGGGAAAAGTGAATCGTGGTCCTGTTTATTGGGTGTGCATTTTAAATGGGTAATTAAACCTTGACATCAAAGGTTTGGAGCAACCCTTCCCTTCCCGTAGCAGTAATCAGGATCGCCCTAGAGTTTTTCGTTCTTCGCATCCAATCCAACCCGAGCATTTGTTTGAACAGGGCAGCACCAAGTGATCCGGCAAGATGGTATTTTCGTTCGCTCCAATCTAAACAGGGCTTGGCAAAATGGCGCCGTTGTTTTTTGATTTCGCCAATATCCAGTCCAAATTCTTGAAATAGTGTGCGTCCCGCAGCGGTCACTTCAAAAGAGGTATCCTGTAACGCTATTCTTTCGTGTGATAACAAGCGTTCGGTGATCAACACGCCGACTTTTCCCGCTAAATGATCATAACAGGTCCGGCAATATTTCACCTCGCTAACTGGCGTGGTAGTTTCAATTTTAGAGCTTGTTTTTTTGCCGGCAAGGTTGGCAAGGGATTCTACCGCATAGGCAACATCAGGGTTTGCAAAAGAGTAATACCGATGCCTGCCCTGGGCATCTACTTTTAGAATTTCCCCTTGTAACAATTTAGAAAGGTGATTACTTACCGAACTTGGGGATACATCGGCAACCAATGCCAACTCACTTGCGGTATAGGCCCTTCCGTCCAATAAACTCCAAACAATCTTAGCC
>JBARCC010000169.1:0-2324 GCA_049793635.1 Maribacter sp.
TATAGGATACCGATACGGGAAATCTTAACTTTTCTGAGCTGTTCTTAAAAATGTCGTAGTGCAATAGTACCTCTACTCCGTTGACCCGTACCTCGCCCGCATTGAATTGGTCAAGGCTGCCCGTACCGCCAGTGGCGGCAAGGTCACTGCCCAGTAGGTTTTGATAATCATTATAGTACGCTATTATTTCGCCTCTTAGGCCACTGTAGTTAAAACGTGTGCCCAGTTCGTAATTTATGCTTTGTTCCGGATTTTGGCCGTCAGTACTTCCTGGAGGGGAAAACCCTTTGTGAATTCCACCAAAAACGGACAAATTATTGGTAAATCTATAATTGGCACCCAATCCCGGAATCCAAACATCCACCCTGTTCTCCCTTTCGGAAAGGTCGATTCCCGACCTAGAGGCATCGTTGCTTCCATAATCCGTTCTACCCAAAGTAATATTCTCATAGCGCAGGCCCGGGGTAACTGTAAGTCCGTTAATACTTAATTTATATAAAAAATGTGTGGCGACAGCTTTTGCATAACCGATTCGGTTGGCATCGGCTCCCTTAGCACCGACCGTTGTGCGTATGAGTTCGCTATTTTGAAATCCGTGCCTGTCTACCCATTGAAACCTGTCCTCGTCATCCTCATGGTATCTGATCCCCAACTCTAGATTTTGCGACCAATCAGAGCCCCACTGAAGCCTTGCTACGGATTGTATTCCGTTGGAGGAATATGACCTGTTGTTGGCCTTTATACCGAATACGTCTTCGGCCGTATCGGTATTTCCCAATAATGCATTGTATTCCATGACATACCTCTCAGGGTCTGCGAGCACTTTGTTGATTCCGACACGCTCCCCCAGATTAACGTCATCCAATTTATACCAATTGCGCTTGAACTTATTAAGGTAGCCTGTAGTATGTATGCTCAATGCCGGGGAAATTTTTAAAAAATGCGTCAATTGGTACTGTTGGTGTTCCGAATCCATCACATCTTTTGACGAGGCCCGATACCTGCGGTACGGATTTTCCTTGAAATCTATATCTGTCAGTCCCAAATACGTTTCATTGGCCTTTTCTTCTGAATACTGAATTTTAAATTGAAGGGACTGATAGAATCTGGCATCCTCGTCAGTACTGATACGAAACTTTGCCAAATAGTCCGATTTATCAAAACCTGTATTGCCACCCCCGTCCAAGTTTTTAAAGCCATTGGAATTGTAGTTGTAGTATTCGCTAACAAACCCAAAATTCTGATAGTTGTCACCAACGATGACCTGTGTATTTCTTGAGTTGAAATTACCCGCAGACAACACGACCCTTCCCGAAAGTTGGTCGGGAATGCGAGTTGAAATCATGTTAATCGCTCCACCAGTTGTATTTGGCCCATACTGAATTTGACTGCTTCCTTTCAATATTTCTACAGCTTGCATTCGGCCAATGGTCGGAAAATAATACGCTGCCGGGGCACTATATGGGGCCGGGGCAATTAAGACACCGTCTTCCATAAGGTTGATCTTCGCACTCCGCTCCGGTGAAGTACCCCGTAAACTAATATTTGGACGAAGACCAAACCCATCTTCTTCATATATATTGACCCCAGGTACACTTTTTAGCGTTCTGTTAATATCGTTGTAACCAAATTTTAGGAGTTCTTTTTCTGATATGTAGACCGCAGAACCTGTTCTGTTCTTGGCTTCGAATTTACTGCCTAATATTGTGCTCCCATTTACAATTACTTCGTTTAAGATTTCGGTTTTTACGGTTGCGGAATCTTTCTTGGCATTTTGCTCTTGAGATAGCATAATATTATAAAAAGAAAGAAAAAAAATGAGCGGAAAAAAGAACCTATTCATATTATACTTATTTAGATTTAATAAAAATAAAGCGCAAACATAAATTATTTTTTTAAATCTTTCACAATACTATTAAGAATAATTCTAAATAATATATCTTTTTTATCGATACTTCATCTAGCTTGTGTATATAGCCAAAACATGATATACATCATGTCGTAAAAAAATAGGATGAACTAAGTTTGGACTTTCTAAATCAACATGCGTTAAACTGCAAAATTTTGTTAAACAAAAGTCTTATGTTAAATTTTTTGTAGCTTTGCATACCACATGAAAAAAGTTTTTTTCAAAATATCATCTTTTGTAATGGCAGTTATGGTGCTGTTATCGACGTTCTCCTTTGCCGTTGATCAGCATTATTGTGGCGATATTTTGGTGGATTTTTCCTTTTTCGGCAAAGCGGAGTCTTGTGGTATGGAAATGCAACAAGCCAGCGAATAGCATGACGACAGTCTCAATAAAAAAGGTTGTTGCGAGGATC
>JBARCC010000170.1:0-9318 GCA_049793635.1 Maribacter sp.
CCAGTATTTTCGTGTCGTAAAACGTCAATTGCCTTTGAAGGTCGACAAGGCTTTGTTTTATAAAATGAATATGCTTGTCGCTGTAATGAGGATCGGTCGTCCAAAGGGGTTCAAAAGAGAACAAAAGAAGCATTTTCTGTTTGCTCTTGATCGCTTTGACCAAGGGTTCGTGGTCCAACAATCTTAAATCTCTTTTAAACCAGACCACAACCACTACGAAACGGCTTCTTTATAGGTTTTTAGGCAACGTTCTCGTGCCATTTTATGGTCTACCATTTTTTCTGGATACGATGTGGATGCATATTCCGGAATCCATTTTTTTATGTACGCCTTGTTTTTATCGAATTTATCTACTTGGGTCATGGGATTGAAAATTCTAAAATAGGGGGCTGCGTCGACCCCACTTCCAGCGGCCCATTGCCAATTCCCTACATTAGAGCTCATCTCATAATCCAATAATTTTTCAGCAAAATAGGCTTCTCCCCATCGCCAATCGATCAATAAATGCTTACAGAGAAAACTGGCCACCAACATGCGCACACGGTTGTGCATGTATCCGGTCGTATTTAGTTCCCGCACACCTGCATCCACAAGTAAATACCCGGTTTTTCCATTTTTCCATATTTCGAATTCCTCCTCGTTGTTCCGCCATTCGATTCGGTCGTACTTAGATCGAAAGGCATTATCTACCGTATGGGGGAAATGCCAAAGAATGGTCATGAAGAATTCCCTCCAAATGAGTTCGCTCCAGAATACTTCATTCTTTTCCGCAATGGCCTTCTTCATCATTTTACGCACCGATACCGTACCAAAACGTAGGTGTGGTCCCAAACGTGAGGTCCCATTTTCTTTCGCGGGAAAATTACGGGTATCCTCATAATTTTGAATCAAGGTAGGGGTAACATCGTATGCCGGAATTTCAATGGACGACTTTTCAAAACCAATATCGGAAAGTGAAAGATTTGGTAAACGAGAATGATCTATAACATTATCGATATGTTGACTGGTATAGTGAATGTTCAAATCGCGGTCAGTCTCAAAGGTTTCTTTCCACTTGTTTTTATAGGGAGTATATACCACATAGGGATCACCATCATCTTTCAACACATCCGATGTTTCAAAAACCACTTGGTCCTTGAAGGTCAAAAAAGGTATATTTTTAGTCAGTAAATACGATGCGACCGCGGTGTCCCTTTTTTTGGCATAAGGCTCATAATCCCTATTGGTGTAAACGCCTTTTACATCGTATTCTTCAATAATTTCCTTAAGAATATCAAGCGGCTTTCCATGATATATGGCTATAGAACTACCTTGCTCTTTTTGAAGCTGACTCCGCATTTCCTGCAGGGTGTCGTGCAAAAAAGTCACTCTAGCATCATCTACCGGCAGTTTCGAAAGAATATCGGAATCAAAAATGAAAATGGGCAACACGGGATGTTCCCCTTTTAGAGCCTCTAAAAATCCGACATTATCGTCAAGCCTTAAATCTCTTCTAAACCAAAATATAGATACTACTTTTTTAGCCATTTAATTGATGTTCAATGTAGAAAGACCACCGTCGACACCAACGATTTGCCCAGTGATCCAAGTACTTTTATCACTTAATAAAAATACCGCACTATGTGCAATATCCGCTGCAGTACCTACACGTTTCAAGGGATGCCTTTCATCCATTGATTCCCTTTTTTTATCATTGTTCAAAAGTCTACTGGCCAATGGGGTATCGACGAGGGATGGTGCAATGACGTTGACCCTTATTTTAGGGGCATACTCTGCGGCCATAGATTTGGCAAAGCCTTCAATGGCGCCTTTTGCAGCAGCTACACTGGTGTGAAACGGCATCCCTGTTCCCACTGCGATGGTACTAAAGAACACCATGCTCGAACCTTCGTTCATTTTTGAGATGATTTCCTTTACCACTTTTACCATAGCAAAAAAATTGAGCTCCATATCTTCCTTAATGGTATCTAGGCTCATCATTTTAAATGGCTTAAGATTAATGGTGCCCGGACAATATACAAACCCATCTAACTTCTCTGGAAGTTTCGACGTGTCCAATGCATCCTTTGTGGCATCGAATGCAATATGGGTCACATTTTCGTGCGTCAACCCTTCATCTGTTCGAGAAGCTACATAGATATGATGTGTTTCCTGAAGTTCCTTTACGATAGATTGCCCTATGCCGTGCGATCCTCCGATCAATAGTATATTTTTCATTTAGAAAGAATTTAATATTAGTGTATTGGGAATATTTTCGATGGTCCCGAATAGTTCCTTTAATTTTTGTTCTCTGTAGTTGAAGATGTCCAATAATTGTTTTTTTACGATCAAGGGATGCGCTATTTGCCCCAAAATCCCAAAGGGAATCTTATAATCAATAATATCCTCCATTTCCACACCACCATCGATGTTTTTGATAAAGTGTTTATGATGCCAAAGGGCATAAGGTCCGAAACGCTGTTCATCCACAAAATAGGAACCCTTCTCTACGTGGGTAATTTCAGTGATCCATTTCGTCGTGTACCCTGGAAAAGGAGAAACTTTGTATTGAATAATTTGACCAGCAAACATGGGTCTATCGGCACCAGAAAGTATATGAAAGCCCATGTGTTCGGGGGTAATCTCCTTCAGGTTTCCGGGATTGGATAAAAAATCCCATGCTTTCTCCATAGAAATGGGTAACGCTTGCTTGGAATGGAGTTGGTATAATTTCATGCTGGCTATTTCAACAAATATAAAACCAAAGCTTGTCTAACCAAAAATATTATTAGTTAAACAATAACTAAATTCGAGGTACCCTACTAAGATTTAATGCTTGTTTACCGATGAATACTAAATTACATCGCTTTGTACTAGCGTTTTAATCGAATTGTAGCTTATTTTGTAACCATGAGGTCAATAGTCTTTGGATTGAGCGGTGGTATACTTTTGTTCCTGACCCTTGGGGTCAAGGCACAGGACAATGTACAGACTATCGGAACACTTCCCAATGTTATCTCCGAGAGTTCAGGATTACTCTATTTCAATGAAAAGTTAATTACCCATAACGATTCTGGAAACGAAGCCAAACTATATGAGCTGGACTCGCTAACGCTATCCATAGACCGAACCGTAACCATTACAAATGCGACCAACACCGATTGGGAGGCCATTACCCAAGATGAGGAGTATATTTACATTGGCGATTTCGGAAATAACTTAGGGCTGCGCAGGGATTTGACGATTTATCGTATATCAAAATCGGACTACCTCTCATCGGATACTGTAATGGCCACAATCAGTTCTTTTTCTTATGAAGACCAAATGGAATTTACGGATAACGGCAATAGTGATTGGGATGCAGAGGCATTTTTTGTGCTCGACGATGCACTGGTGATATTGACCAAACAATGGCAAAGTCAAGGTTGTGTCGCATACAGCATACCAAAAATTCCGGGAAGTTATGTAGCCACTAGAGTAGGGGCTGTAGAGGATGTCGGCTTGGTAACCGACGCCACGTACGACCCGGACACCAATAGATTGGTGGTCATGGGTTATCTGAATATTTTATTACCCTTTATCGGAATCGTGGAAAATGTTGATTTCGACGCGGTGTTGGACGGTTTCGTAAAGGTACCGTTAGCCTTGAACTTTGTGCAGGCAGAGGGGATTACCCAAACCAGTGCCACTCACTATTTTTTTACCTCGGAATCGTACTCAAGACAAAACCCTACCATAACCTCCGCTCCCAGATTGTTTTCATTTCAGTTGGCCATACCCGATGCTACAGCTCCCGAGGAACCCGAAAATCCGGAAGCACCTGAAAATCCAGAAAGTCCGGAGGAACCCGAAAATCCAGAAATACCTATTGAACCCGACAATCCGGATGAAATTAATGATCAGCTTTTAGTGGTGAAAGACAATAGTACCAATGCATACCACTACCGTCTAACCACCCAACAAAATATCTACGGCCAAATCATTTTCGACGCCCTCGGCCGACCCGTTTGGCAAAAATCTGGCAGTATCGAGAAGGAAGGGATGCTTCCTGACCATTTGGAAACGGCAATCTATTACCTCACCTTATATTTGGATAATGGGGTAATTGCCACACCCTTTGCGGTTTATTAAAATTGGGCTGAACGTATTTAAGAATACCTTAACAGTTCCCACGAGAGTTTATCTCTAGCTTTACCGGATAAACTAATCCAATACATCATGAACAAAGTAGTACTTTTTTTAATGGCGATCGTTGCCACGCTTACCGTTGAGGCGCAAATCAACACACCTGCTCCAAGCCCTGGCTCAAAAATTATGCAAACCGTAGGTTTGACAGAGGTGATGGTAGATTATTCCAGACCATCGATGCGAGGTCGCGAAATTTTTGGAAATTTAGTGCCTTTTGACAAACTATGGCGTACCGGTGCCAATGCATACACCAAAATCACCTTCGATACCGATGTGACGATTGGAGGAAAAGAAGTGAAAGCGGGAACTTATTCTATTTTCACCAAGCCAGGTGCAGCAAATTGGGAAGTGTTTTTCTACACCGATATTGTTGGGGGCGGAACACCGAGCACTTGGGAGGAGAGTAAAATCGCCGCTCAGGTTACCGTTCCGGTGGCCAAGATGGAAATGCCAGTGGAAACTTTTACCATCACCATCGATGACGTGATGAACGAGAGTGCCAATTTGGGCATCATCTGGGAAAACACGTATGTGGCGGTTCCTTTCGCAGTTCCTACAGATGCTGCGGTTATGAAGAGTATTGACACCGCATTGAACGGACCTACCGCAGGAGATTACTACGCAGCAGCGGTATACTATTCTGAAGCAGGGAAGGATATCAACAAATCGAAAGAATGGATGGCCAAGGCCATGTCGATGACCGAGAAACCTGCTTTTTGGCAGTTAAGGCAACAGTCGTTGATATTGGCGAAGTCGGGTGACAAAAAAGCGGCGATAGAGGCGGCTAAAAAATCACTTGCTGGAGCAAAAGAGGCCGGTAACGATGACTACGTAAAAATGAATACCGAATCCTTAAAGGAATGGGGAGCTATGTAATCGCTCAAAAAAATAGTAATGACAAGCTGTGCATGTTTCATGCACAGCTTTTTTTACGTTCAGGCGATATCCACCAAATGCACGCCGTCATCGATGGAGAGATGGTAGTATTCCGCATCGATACCGGTTTTTTCTTTGTAGGCTTTTAAGAGTTGTGCGATGCTTTGCGCTACCGTTTTGGTCTGCATCAAATTAATGGTACATCCGCCAAATCCGCCGCCCATCATTCTAGAACCTAGTATTCCTTCGATAGCTTCTCCTTTTTTTACTAGATAATCCAGTTCCTTCGTTGTTATTTCGTATTGTGATGACATGGCCCAATGTCCCTCCAAAAGAATTTTACCCACCCGTTCCGCATCTCCCTTGGTTAAGGCTTTCATCATTTCAAGTACTCTTTCATTCTCCTCGATCACGTAAGTAGCTCGTTTTAGATCGACCGCATCGGCCTCCTTGGCGTTATTTTCAAGGTCGTTCTTGGTGATGTCCCGCAATGACAACACGTCCGTTTTGAATTGCTTTACCAAGGCAACAATTTTTTCGCAGGATATTCGTCTTTTATTGTATTCAGAATCAACGGCCAGGTTGTGTTTGATGTTGGAATTGATCAGTACCCAGCTATAACCATCCAAGTTTATGGGAATGTAATCGTGGCTTAGGTCTCTACAGTCTAAAAAGAAGGCATTGTTTTTCTTACCGAACAAAACGGCGAACTGATCCATGATTCCGCAATTGAGTCCGATTTTATGTTCAGCTTTTTGAGCGATACGAGCGATGTCTTCCCTGGATATCGCTTTATCGGAAATCGTTGTGACCGCAAAAATAAACCCACAGCATAGCGCTGCCGATGATGAGAGACCCGAACCAATGGGAATATCGCCTCCAAACACACAGTCCATACCCATCAAAGGATAACTTTCGGAGACTAAAATCTCAAGAATCGCCTTAAAATAGTTGCCCCAAAAAGATGTAAAAGGGGTACAGCTGGCATCTAATTGAAATTCGATTCGTTCCGCTTGGGTGAGAAACGCTTCAATGCGGATCAACCCAGATTCATTCGGGCTTACCGCAAAATAGATACCCTTCTCGATGGCCGCGGGCAATACCAGACCAAGGTTATAATCGGTATGCTCACCAATCAAATTTATTCTTCCAGGCGCTTTGATGACCATGGGGGGCTTACCAAATTCTTCCCTAAAAAATGCACTAATTTGATGTTGGACCATGCTTAAAAAAATGACGTTTGCAATTCAATCGCTTATTATAATTTGAAAACCTTGTGCCTAGAAATATTACGTTCTCTCCTTTCCATTCTGAGGTGTTTCGGCTTCCTTTTGGTATTTACGATTTTATAGCCAAAGGTCTTTTGAGCATTCGGTCAAAAGCTTCAAAAACAAAAGCGATACTGATCACCAGAGCTGCGCCTATAAAGTTTAACCATAAATAACCCAGCTTTTCCTGTCCGGAAGGGTAGATATGTATCAGGTAGTAATAAATGATACAAACCATAATTTGGGTAAGAATGGCCGCAAAAAATACCGCATTTCCCTTGATAAACTTAAAGAAGAACGCAATCAAAAAAATACCGAGTACGTTTCCGTAAAAAATACTACCGATGATATTGACCAATTGAATTAAATTGTCAAAAAGATCGGCTATACAGGCAATCGAAATAGCGATTATGCCCCAGACCAAGGTGAAGTATTTTGATGCCTTTACGTAATGTGTCTCTGAATATTTTCCAGTTTTGTTACGTTTATAGAGATCTAACGCGGTGATGGTGCCTAATGCATTTAATTCGGATGCCGTTGAAGACATGGCCGCCGAAAGGATGACCGCCAAGAGTAGACCAACGATGCCCGTCGGTAGATTATTGAGAATAAAATGAATGAAAACATAGTCTTTATCATTGGTTTCCACGATGCTATTGGCTTGGCTGATCATTGCTTTTGCGGCCACCCTATTCGTACTGTCTTTTTGATTGATGCGTATGATTTGCTTTTTGGCGTCTTCAACGGCATCATACTCCTTGATCTCAAGGGCAGCGGAAAATTTGTTTTGGGCGATTCGTTTTTCCGCTTCTAAATCTACCTGACCTTCCTGTAGCAGTCTGTAATCTGCTGCTAGTGGGGATTCCATAACCGCTTTGGTTGCCGACGGATTAAAGTTTAATGGGGAAGGATTGTATTGGTAAAACACGAACACCATTACCCCGACCAGAAGAATAAAAAACTGCATCGGTATTTTAATTATGGCGTTGAATACGAGTCCCAATTGACTTTCCCTAATCGATTTACCGGATAGATAACGCTGTACTTGGCTCTGGTCCGTTCCAAAATACGCTAGAAATAAAAACAATCCGCCTGTAATTCCGCTCCAAAAAGTATACCTGCTCGAGGTATCAAAATCAAAATTCAGAATATTCAGCTTATTACTGGCTCCAGCGATTTTCATGGCTTTGCTAAAGGTAATGTCCGCGGGTAAATAGCCAAGAATGAAAAAGAAGGTGATGAACATCCCTGTCATGATGATGAACATCTGTTGCTTTTGGGTTACACTAACTGCATTGGTGCCTCCAGAAACGGTATAGATGATGACCAGAGACCCGATGATGATATTTAGGGTCTGCAGGTTCCAACCCAATACTGCCGAAAGTATGATGGAAGGTGCAAAAATAGTGATGCCTGCGGCAAGACCGCGTTGGATCAAAAAAAGAATGGCCGCCAATGATCGAGTCTTGAGGTCAAACCTTCCTTCCAAAAATTCATACGCGGTGTAGACCTTCATCCTATGGTATAGGGGCACGAAGACCATACAAATGATGATCATGGCGATGGGAAGCCCAAAATAGAATTGCACGAAGCCCATGCCATCATGAAAAGCTTGTCCAGGGGTCGATAGAAAGGTGATTGCACTCGCTTGGGTCGCCATGACGGATAGTCCGATGGTCCACCATTTAGATTCTTTACCGCCACGAACATAGTCGTTAACGTTCTTACTCCCCTTGGTTTTCCAAACTCCATACACTACGATGAACGTAAGGGTAGTGGCTAGTATTACCCAGTCTAATGACTTCATATTAATTGAATGAGGTCATTACATAATAAAAAATAAGGACATAAAAAAGATTGAGCAACAGTACAATGGTATACTCCTTTTTCCAGTTTTTATGTTCGTCCAGTTGGTTTTTCATCCTTTTATTTGAGCTTTGGTTTCAATCTTATCTTTTCCAACCGATAACATATTGGAAAATAATTTATAAGCTCCGGGAACACCCGCAGGTAGCTCCCTGAAAAAACTGAGTCCGGTATAAATATAATTCCCCTTTCCGTATTTGGCAATTAATAAGCTACCTTTTGTAGGTTGCTCCCCAGAATCCTTCATTTCTAGAATGGGCGTGAACTCATCGGCCCAGGTGTCGGGAAAATATAATCCCCTTTCCTGTACCCATCCCTTAAAATCTTCGCCATTTATTTTATTCGGAAAATTGACCAATGCATGATCTGGTGCGATAATCTGTACCTCAGAATTTTCATCGGTAACCCTATCCCTAGAAATTTCAAGGTCATATGGCGCTATATTCTCAAATTGTTCACCCCAACGGCTTGCGGTATTGTACTGCACGATCACAGTGCCGCCGTTTTTGGCATACTCCATAATAAACCGCTGTTTAAATTGTAGTTCATCGACCACGTTGTAAGCCCTTATGCCCATCACAAGGGCGTCGAATTTTGCCAATGACTCCGCTGTAATCGTTTCTGGGTCGATGATTTGCACTCGGTATCCAATCTGTTTCAAACTGGTAGGTACCTCATCGCCAGCACCCATAACGTAACCAATTTGCTCTCCTACCTTATCGATGTTCAACCGAACCACCTTTGCTTCTGATGGCAATAGTACGGTCTGGGTGGGAATATGGTCGTAAGCGATGGTCACCAATTCTTTGGATATTTCGGTACCATCTACGTTTACTCTAGGGGATAGATAGGCTTCGTTTTCGCTGTCTGGCGGCCGCACCTCGAAATATACGACCTGTGCATCCCCTTTTTTTGCTATAGAAAAAGGTTGGACTACTTTGTCTACTTTCCATCCCGTACCATGTTGTAATGTTATGGTACCTGAAACATTATCTTTGTGGGCATGAACGGTGACAGGGATACTTTTGGGGGTTTCGTCCGCAAAAATCACAACTTTATCCTTGAAACTCGCTGTAGCCTCAGGAACGATTTCAAAGGGCTGATACAATTCCCCTTTTTCCGGTTTGGCGTATTTTTAGAC
>JBARCC010000171.1:0-3433 GCA_049793635.1 Maribacter sp.
TCCTATTACCGATACTAGTCCATTCTATAGATTTTCAGAACAGGAGGTATTGAAGAAGGATGTTGAATGTATGGCAATGATAAAGGCCTTCGATGAATCGTTTTCTCAAACGGTCTATTCACGCACTTCCTATAAAGCCGGAGTAATTAGATGGGGCGAAGAATTCATTTATGTAGTCGAACACGATGGAAATGGGGTTTCTATCGATGTGAGCAGCATAAATGAAACGTATGGGGTTGACCTAAATTAAATCATCCTGTTCGAATTTTTTAATGCTACGGTGTAGGGTATACTCTATTCTTCAACCGCTTTTCAAGAAATCCTCACCCTCGATAAAAGAACCAAAATATCCAGTATCCTTCCTTCAAAAGTGAAATTTCTTACCAATGCAACAACAAATCGTTAAATGTTGTAGTTTTGTAAAAGAAATGAATGCACTTGTACGCAACATAACAGCTATTGCAATGGCAGCCATTGTGCTATTCTCCACAATGTCCTTCTCTGTGGATATGCATTATTGTGGCGAACATTTGGTAGATTTCAGTTTTTTTGACACCGTAGATACGTGTTTGATGAAGTCCGAAAAGGTTAAATCATCCCCTACATGTTCTGTCATGGAAATGAAGATGGACTGCTGTTCCGACGTTGTATTCAATATCGAAGGACAGGATGACCTAAAACTGTCCTTAGACCAAATTACACTTTATCAACAGGCATTCATTACGTCTTTTACCTTTGCTTATCTAGGTCTATTTGAAGAGGGCGACACTGAAAAAACCGCTTTTAAAGACTACATCCCGCCTCCCCTGATAAAGGACTTTCAAGTTCTCGATCAGACCTTTTTAATTTGATTTTTTAAACAACTCCCGGTTACCATCGGGAAATAGCCCTACGATGAACGTTATGGGCTTGTTTTGTTATGTTTCATTTCTTCGAACCTAACAACACGGTTTATGTTTAATTGTCAAATCCAATTCCACTATGCTGAATAAGAGCATCAAATTTCTTATCGAGAACAAACTGGTCGCCGTATTACTTCTTGCCCTTTTTATAGGTTGGGGCATGGTAACCGCACCGTTCAATTGGGATACAGGAGTATTGCCTACCGATCCCATTGCGGTAGATGCCATTCCTGACATTGGCGAGAACCAACAGATCGTGTTCACAAAATGGCAAGGGCGTTCGCCACAGGATATTGAGGATCAGATCACCTATCCGCTGACGACCTCTTTATTAGGTATTCCTGGGGTGCGCACCATCCGTAGTTCGTCGATGTTCGGGTTTTCCAGCATTTATATCATCTTTGAAGAGGATATAGAATTTTATTGGTCGCGCAGCCGTATCCTGGAAAAGCTCAACTCCTTACCAAGCGGGCTTTTACCGGAGGGAGTCAACCCGGCGCTAGGACCAGATGCCACAGGCCTTGGGCAGATATTCTGGTATACCTTGGAAGGCCGTGATGCCGATGGCAATGTGACGGGAGGTTGGGATTTACAGGAACTTCGCAGCATTCAGGATTATTTGGTCAAATACGGTTTATCCTCGGCAAGTGGGGTATCGGAAGTAGCATCCATTGGTGGTTACGTTCAGGAATATCAGGTCGATGTAAATCCTGAGTTGATGCGTCAGTACAATATTGGCCTCGGGGATATCGTAAAAGCCGTAAAAGAGAGTAATCAGGACATTGGCGCACAGACGCTGGAAATGAACCAAGCGGAATACCTGGTCAGGGGGCTGGGTTACGTAAAATCTATCGAGGATATAGAAAATGCGGTCGTTACCTCCCAGAATTTCACTTCGATCCGCATTAAGGATGTTGGGCAAGTACATTTGGGACCGGCACCACGAAGAGGTATTTTAGACAAGGAAGGTGCGGAAGTCGTAGGGGGTGTTGTAGTCGCACGTTATGGTGCAAATCCCCTAGAGGTCATTGATAATGTAAAAGAACAGATCAATGAATTGGCCACGGGTCTCCCCTCAAAAGTACTGGCCGATGGCACTACCTCGCAAGTGACCATAGTCCCATTTTACGACCGTACCGAGCTCATTCAAGAAACCTTGGGCACGCTTAATGAGGCATTGACCTTAGAAATATTAATCACCATTTTGGTCATCATCGTTATGGTATACAACCTTAAGGCGTCCATCCTTATATCAGGATTGTTGCCCGTTGCCATCCTCATGGTGTTTATTACCATGAAGCTTTTTAATGTGGATGCCAATATCGTAGCGTTATCCGGTATTGCGATTGCCATCGGTACCATGGTCGATGTGGGGGTAATTCTGGCCGAAAATATGATACGTCACCTAGAGGATGAGAAATTGCGTTTTAAGGAAGACGGTCTCGAATTTACCACCAACGAAATCATCTACAACGCGACTGCTGAAGTATCGGGGGCAATTTTGACCGCTGTACTCACCACGATCATTAGTTTTATCCCCGTTTTTACCTTGATCGGCGCAGAAGGCAAACTCTTTCGCCCTTTGGCCTTTACAAAAACCATGGCGCTGAGTGCCTCATTGGTCATCGCCCTATTCTTGATACCCCCGTTTGCCGCTTTTCTTTTCAGGAAAACTGATTTACGTGAGCGTTCACGGTACGTATTAAATGCCATTCTTGTTGTACTGGGGCTCACTGCCTTATTTTATGGATACTGGCTTGGGATGATTCTGATCGCCTTCGCAGGGGTTGCGTTTTTTCAACTTCGGGGAAAAGTTACCGCAGCGCGTGCAAATCTGGTCAACATCATCATCTCTTCCACCGCAATCGTAATCTTGTTAGCGGAATATTGGCGGCCTTTAGGATTCGACAGAAGCATAATCATGAACCTGATTTTTGTAGCGATCATTTGCTTCGGATTGCTCGGTGCATTTTCACTCTTCAAGAACTACTACGCACGCATACTCAAATGGGCGTTGGAACATAAAGTCCTATTTCTCACCATCCCCGCTACCGTACTTGCCTTAGGCATCCTCATCATGAAGAATACGGGGAAGGAATTTATGCCCGCACTTAACGAGGGTTCTTTTCTGCTAATGCCCACCTCGTTACCCCACGCTGGGGTGGCCGAAAATAAACGGGTATTACAGCAATTGGATATGGCCGTTGCCAGCATCCCCGAAATTCGAACAGTAGTCGGTAAATCTGGCCGTACCGAATCTGCCCTAGATCCCGCACCACTCTCAATGTACGAGAATATGATCCAGTACAAGTCGGAGTATATGCACAACGGGCGCGGCGAACGTCAACGCTACAGGGTAAACGATGATGGATTTTTTGTTTTAAGGGATGAACAGCTTTTTTATAACAAAAACATTGAGATCGGTCTTAACACCGTCGAGAAGGCTCGTAACGACAGAAAACTATCGCCTGCTTTTACGGTTACCCCAAAGGAACTGATTGAAAACGAGGACGGGGAATACTTTCGCAACT
>JBARCC010000172.1:0-8734 GCA_049793635.1 Maribacter sp.
CCTTTAAACCGTAGCACATAGCCTTGGAAAGGAGTCCCTGGGCCATTTCAATGAAGTGCTGAAATTCCAACATGAACAGAGGTGTTTTTAGTGTATTTATTCTATTATCTTTAGGGTGTATAAACGATACGATTATGGGTAAAAAGCTATTGCTTTGTTTGAGCGCGGTCATGTTTCTTCTGGGTTGTCAACAGCCCAAAATGACACCTACATTTTCTGTAAAGGTGAGTTTTGAAACCGATGAAGAGACCGGTCCAAAAGACGGAAGGCTTCTATTGTTGCTTTCTACCGATGATAGCGAAGAACCAAGGTTCCAAATTAACGATGGGCTTGATACACAATTGGTATTCGGAATGAATGTCGAGGGTTGGGTACAAGATTCTATCATTACGTTCGACGAGACTGTTTTTGGGTATCCGTATCCGAGTTTGTCCGAGATTCCTGCGGGTGAGTATAACGTACAGGCACTTTTGAATGTCTACGAAACCTTTAACCTGTCCACTGGGCATACCGTAAAATTACCGATGGACAATGGTGAAGGGCAACAATGGCAGCGTTCGCCCGGTAACCTCTACAGTAAACCGTTTAAAATTAGGATTGCCAGCAACGGTATCGAAAATGTCGATGTGCTCATGGATCAAGTAATTCCACCTATCGCCGAACCTAAAGACACCGAGTGGATCAAGCACATCAAGGTAAAGTCCGAAAAACTATCGGAATTTTGGGGGAGGGATATCTATCTAGGGGCGCATGTGCTGTTACCAAAAGGCTTCGAGGAACATCCAGAAGCCAAATATCCCTTGATGATATTCCATGGTCATTTTCCATCGGATTTTAGCGGATTCAGGACCACGCCGCCAGATCCAAATTTGAAACCTGAATATTCCGAACGTTTCGATTTGGAAGGATATAACATCATCCAACAACAGGAAGCCTATGATTTCTACCAACGCTGGAACGAACCCGATTTTCCGCGAATGATCATCATTGAAATTCAACACCCGACTCCGTATTATGACGATTCATACGCCGTAAATTCTGCCAATCAGGGTCCATATGGCGATGCCATTACCTATGAACTTATTCCGGAAATCGAAAAGCAATTTAGGGGAATCGGGGAGGGCTGGTCCCGGTTTTTATATGGGGGTTCAACCGGTGGTTGGGAGGCTTTGGCCGTTCAAGTAAACTATCCGGAGGAATACAACGGTTGTTTTGCCGCCTGCCCGGATCCTATCGATTTTAGGGCCTATACCCTCACCAATATCTATGACGATGAAAATGCATACTATTATAAAAGTGAGCACAAGCAGTTAGAAGTTCCGTCGCACCGTAATTACTTGGGGCAGATACAATCGACCTTACGGCAGAGCAATCATTTGGAATTGGTTCTAGGCGACAAATCGCGCTCAGGGCAACAATGGGATATTTGGGAAGCGACCTACTCTCCACAAGGGAAAGATGGCTACCCCGTACGTATTTGGGATAAGATGACCGGCGAAATAGACCACGAAGTAGCCGAACATTGGAAAGAAAATTACGATTTACGTTATATTTTGGAACGTGATTGGGAAAAGCTGGGGGACAACTTAAGGGGGAAAATACATATCTATTGTGGTGATATGGATAACTATTACCTAAATAACGCGGTCTACCTAATGGAGGATTTCTTGGAAAGTACAACAGAGCCGTATTATGAAGGGGAAGTGTTATATGGAGACCGAGCAGAACATTGCTGGAACGGTGATCCCGATCAGCCAAACGCCATAACCCGTTTGCGTTACAATAGCATGTACGTTCCAAAAATCATGGAGCGCATAGAGAAAAGCGCCCCAGCCGGTGCAGATGTAACCAGTTGGAGGTATAAATAATTTAAGAGCAACGAATGAAGTATAGAAGATTTGGACGTACCGATTGGCAGGTAAGCGAAGTGGGTTATGGGATGTGGGGCATGGCAGGCTGGACCGCTTCGGATGATGAACAATCGGCAGCATCCTTGGATTTGGCAGTTGAAAACGGAGTCAATTTTTTCGATACGGCCTGGGGCTATGGAGAAGGCCATAGCGAAGAATTATTGGGGGAATTGGTAAAACGTCATCCAAACACAAAATTGTACACGGCCAGTAAGATACCGCCTAAAAATTTTCAATGGCCCGCAAAACCGGAGTACCGTTTTGAGGATTCATATCCTACGGAGCATATCATGGACTACACCCATAAAACACTCAAAAACTTAAAATTGGAGCAACTAGATCTCATGCAGTTTCATACGTGGGACGACGGGTGGAGTAGCCGTGAGGAATGGCAACGTGCCATTGAAGACTTAAAGGCTTCCGGTAAAATTGCGGCCATGGGTATAAGCGTGAACCGTTGGGAACCTGAAAACGGAGTTAAAGCTTTAAAAACAGGAATGTTGGATGCGGTGCAGGTCATCTATAATATTTTTGATCAAGCCCCCATCGATACCCTGTTTCCGTTATGTAAGGATATGGATATCGCTACCATTGCCAGGGTCCCTTTTGACGAAGGCACCTTAACGGGAAATTTGACAAAGGAAACCACATTTGCCGCAGGAGATTGGAGAAGTACCTATTTTGTACCTGAAAATCTAAATGCATCCGTAGAGCATGCAGATGCTTTGCGGCCTCTAATTCCGGAAGGGATGGGCATGGCAGAAATGGCGTTACGCTTTATTTTGATGAACGATGGGGTGTCTACCACCATTCCCGGTATGCGAAAGCAGCGCAACGTGTTAGCGAATACGGCCACCAGTGATGGAAACGTTTTGTCAATCGAACTCTACGAGCAATTGCTACAGCATCGTTGGGACCGAACGCCCACCGTATGGTCGCAGTAAGTGGAGAATTCGGTGCGTACTGTTGAATTTAATAGAGGTTGCGCCCCGTTGGGTTCCCGAAATTGAACTTCAGGCTTTTAGTGCATTCACCTCCTCTAAGAAATAACAAAATTCATGTTGTGTCATGCCAATCCTCGGGTAATAGGAAACAGCGGCGGGTGCGGCCAGTAAAATCAATTTGGCGTCAGGCGCATACAGTTTCGTTTGTCGTATCAGCTCCTTTCCGATACCCTGTAGCTGATATTCCACATCAACCGCTAAGTCCGACAAATAGGTGCAAAAGGCATAGTCGGTCAGCGAACGGCTTACCCCGATAAGTCTACCATCGTGCCTTGCGGTTACGATCATATTGCTGAATTTCAGCATTTTAAAAAGGTGTTCAGGGTCGTTGATGGGCCTTCGTTCCCCAAGAGTAGAATTGATCAATACCTGTTTGAACTCCCTTACGCTCAAATCGCTTTCCTTGGTGTAGTAAATTATAGGTGTATTCAAGATCGTATGGTTTATAATTCCATGGTCCGGTATGGCCAAAGTCTTTGTCGGTAAGGAACTGTTTCCGTTCAGGCTATCGCTTCGAAATCTACGCTATCTTGTGTATTGCATATTATTTGGCAAAAAGTTGACTCAGGTCCTTGAAGGCTTTGAATTCCAACGCATTTCCAGAGGGGTCGTAAAAGAACATGGTCGCTTGCTCACCCACTTTTCCTTGAAATCGGATATAGGGTTCGATGACGAATCGAATTCCTTTGGTCTTAAGTTCTTTTGAAAACGTATCGAACGTCTCCCAAGGCAACACAACGCCGTAGTGCGGTACAGGAACATCATGGCCATCTACCGAATTGTGATGCACCGCTTCGATTTCTGGTTTAGGCTTATGGTGGATTACGAGTTGGTGTCCGAAGAAATTGAAATCTACCCAGTGGTCACTACTACGACCTTCTTCACAGTTCAGGATATCCCGATAAAAAGTTCTGCACTCCGCCAAGTTGTGTACGGGAATGGCAATATGAAATGGTGATACGTTTTGCATATTCAATGGTTTCTTAAAGCGGATATTAGTTCATCCTTGTTCATTTTTGAGCGGCCATCGATACCGATGTCCTTCGCTTGGTCGTACAGTTCTTTTTTGGTACGCTCCTCATAGGTTGAAGCGTTCCCTCCCTTCTTCCCTGCATTTTTTGTATTGGCGATGCGCGCCGCTTTTTCTTTGCTATACCCCTTATCTACCAAGGCATCGTATTGGTCTTCGTTCATGATGCTAGGCCTATCGTTTGCTTTTGCCATTTTTGTTTTAAAAATAATAAAAAAACCGTTGGATGGCTTCGTTTTAAGCGTATCGATCAATTTAGACCTCTAAAAAAGTAATTATTTTTTCGTTCACCTCATCTTGGTGCATCGAATGTCCCAAACCTTCCGTGCTTATCAGGGTACTGTTCCTCCAATGGTTGTGAACGTCTACAGAAGCTTGGTGCGGGGTAATGGTATCCAAGCGGTCGTGGAGCAATAAACCCTTTTTTTCATTCTCTACAACAAATATTTTGCTCGATAGTTGATGAATGGATATCCCGAACCGATCTTGGAAATAGTCTTTCAGTGCATGCATGACCTTATCGTTGAATCCCAATAAATGTTGATAGTGTTTCAGGATATCGTGGTATTTTGACGGAGAACCTACAGTTACTATTTTGGCGACCGCTGTATTGGGATGCTTATACTCATTGTACAGAAGACTCATACCGCCCATCGAATGGCCGACCAAGAAGGAGGGGCGGGTCGCTTGAATGACCTGCTCTACCGCTTCGGCGTACAAGGGAATGTGTAGGGTAGTACCCGAAGAGTACCCATGCCCCGGCGCATCAAAAGCAATGATGTTATAGTTTGCCTTCTGTAGTTTTTCGATCAGCTTATGCCACCGCCAAGTGTTGCTTTCCCAGCCGTGAATCAACAGAACGGTTTGCCTCGTTCCTTTCCATCGATAGGTTTGCAGCGTATGTTTTCCGAGTGGGAGGATTTGGTCCTTTGCGTCATCCAAGTACTTCTTTTGATGGGGGAGTACCCGTCCTTTACGTACTGTACTGAAAACCTTAAAAGCCAGCCTTGCCGTTTTGGTTCGACTAAACCGTATCAACACATTGAAATAGGTTCCGTAAAGTTTGATCAGCACTGGTTTCATTACATTTTGCACGGTGAAATTTTTCTAATTGGGGTTGCAAAAATAAGCAATATAGCAACAGGTGTTATGCTTGTTGATTTGCTTTATAATCGAAATGTAATGCTCCGAAGCTTGCCCCGTAATGAAATCTGAATCTCTTTTGAATGCCTCATGGAATTGCCTGAGGAACTTTACTTTTTCGATACTGAAAGCGGGAAGGCAAACCGTACTTTATGCATAGGGTTTGGAAAACGGATGCGTCTTTTGTACGGGAAGGTTTAAAGGACTTTAATGGGCTTTGTGTTTTTAAACTTCCGGCTGCTCCACGTATTTTCCATCGTTGGGAAGGACGTTCATATGACTAAATTGCTAAGTACGTTGTAATGTTCGCTTATAAGGGCTATTGGCTTTTGGGTCGGTATTCCAAAAAAAGGGATTGTGTAGTCAGGGAGGTGCAAGATGCTTGAAAAGGGGGGCGTTTTCAAATATACTAGGTGATTAAGATGGATGTTCGCATTTTAAATGATAGGTTTTTTAACCACTAACCACTAACCACTAACCAGAATCAATCCCATCCGACCATCATGTATTTGATTTTTGCTTTGTCCGGTATTTGCACTTCCTCAATATTGGAGTTGGCATTGTAGCGTAAACTTTCTGGCAATTCTTTTTTGTCTATTGTAAAATAAAGGTCACTATCCTTTAACAAGACCACAACATTGTTGATCGAGGTAATGATTTTTCTGATCGGGTATTTTTCCCTAATGTCCTTGAATGTACTTTCTTTGGTAATGCCTTTATCGGTGATGAACCTAGCATCGTTGACCCATACATTTTGTATGGTTGCAATGCTGTCGGTATTTGGGGTAAGCGTTAATAGTAAAGGTCCGCCGTCCTCGTAGATCTTTATTTTACTGGCCCCACTTCCAAAATTTAGTTTTACGGTATCTTTTACGACAGAATCCTTTTCAAAAATAAGCTCGATATCTCTCGCCAAACTTTCTTTGTGGAGCCTGCCCACATGATCGCCGGAAATTTGAAAATCGATATTTTTCTCTTTTTCGCAACTGATACATAGCGAAAAGCTTAAGAGCATTAGGAATACATTCGGTTTCATAGGTTTTATCGCATGACTTTTTTGAGTACGCCTAGCACGCCCCGAATAAAGGTTGCGCTGGTCAATACTTTTATGATCGGGTTTTGTCTTGTACTTGGTCTCGTTGAGGTTCTTTTTGGGGCCGCATCCTCCTTTTCAGCAATTTTTTCAGCCTTTTCTATTTTATCGTTGAGCATTTCATAGGCACTTTCGCGGTCTACGACTTCGTTGTACTTATCGACCAGGGTAGAGGTGTCGATGACGGCCTTCAACTCTTTGTCCGTCAAAATATCCATACGGCTCATCGGTGCGCGCAGCAAGGTTGCCGCTAGGGGCGTGGGTCGTCCTTTTTCGTCCAAAGCGGAAATGAGGGCCTCTCCGATACCTAAGGAGGTAAGCACCTCTTTTGTATCATAGAATTCCGATTCCGGATAATTTTCAGCGGTCAGTTTGATGGCTTTTCGATCTCGCGCCGTGAAAGCTCTGAGGGCGTGCTGCACTTTTAGGCCCAATTGTGCCAATACCTCGTTGGGAACATCGGTAGGGTTCTGGGTCACGAAATAAAGGCCTATCCCTTTTGAACGTATCAATTTTACGATACTCTCGATTTGGTCCAATAATGCTTTGGAAGCCTCTTTGAAAATAAGGTGGGCCTCATCGATGAACAGGATCAGTTCGGGTTGGTCGGCATCACCTTGTTCGGGAAATGTGGCATATACTTCCGCCAGTAAACTTAACATGAACGTCGAAAACAATTTTGGCCGGTCTTGAATGTCCGTTAGTCGTAGAATATTGATATATCCTCTTCCCTGATCATCGATTCGGGTGAGGTCGGTGACATCGAACGATTTTTCACCGAAAAAAAGCTCGGCGCCCTGTTGTTCCAGTTCAATAATTTTCCGCAGAATCGTACCGGTCGAACTGGTGGAGATGCGTCCGTATTCTTTCATGAATTCGGCTTTGCCTTCTTCGGTGGCATATTGTAAAACTTTTTTGAAATCCTTTAAATCCAACAACGGCATTTTCTGGTCGTCACAATATTTGAATACTACGGCGACAATTCCTTCTTGGGTTTCCGAATGGTCTAGAATACGGGAAAGGAGCACGGGTCCGAATTCAGATACCGTGGCCCTTAGTTTAACACCGTCTTGTTCTGAAAGGGATAAAATTTCGATGGGAAAACTGCTCGCCTCAAACGGAATTCCGATTTTTGCGTGGCGTTCGTCTATTTTAACATGCCCCGCACTCGGCTGGGCAAGTCCGCTTAAATCCCCTTTTAGGTCCATCAATAAAACGGGAATGCCTTTTTGGGAAAGATTCTCGGCAATGATCTGTAGGGTTTTCGTCTTTCCAGTACCCGTGGCACCGGCAATGAGTCCGTGCCTGTTCAGGGTTTTTAAGGGAATTTTGACCAAGGCATCCTTTACGGCCTCTCCGTTGAGCATTGCCGCGCCCATGACAATGTAATCCCCTTTGGTGGTATATCCTTTTTCAATGTGGTCAAAAAAATCTTCGGTACTGGCCATGTTGCATCTTTGGCATAAAAATAGTTGATTTTCATGCAAAGGAGAAGCGCGACGCTGCCTTAAATACCACATAGTTTTCAACATCGGCTCGATCATGGAGATGTAAACCTGACGGACAACATGCAAGTTGTTTAGCGGCTTGCATCGAAATTTTAACGATGTTTGCTTCCGAATGCCTCGTAGGCTTGCCCCGAAGTAGTTGACCGCATGGGGAGGTTCAAACGGAGTGGGACATGATTATAAGGGAAGTACGTTTAGCAATTAGGAACTAAAACGTATCTTTGCCCGATGAAAAATGAGGAGGTACTGGAGAAGGTAAAACAGGGCGTCTACTTGCCCCTGATGGAAGAATTCTATACCATACAAGGTGAGGGTTTTCATAAAGGGACTGCGGCTTATTTTATTAGAATAGGCGGTTGTGACGTAGGCTGCCACTGGTGTGATGTAAAGGAAAGCTGGAACGCGGAAACCCATCCGCCGACGGATATTGCGAAAATCGTTTCGAATGCAGCGGCGAATTCAGATACCATCGTCGTTACCGGGGGAGAACCCTTAATGTGGGATATGAACCCGTTGACCAAGGCGTTAAAACAGAAAAAATTAAAGACCCACATCGAAACCTCCGGGGCGTATACCTTATCCGGGGATTGGGATTGGATATGCCTTTCTCCCAAAAAGAACAAATTGCCTTTTGGGGAAATCTACGACAAGGCACACGAACTCAAAGTGATCGTTTACAATAAGCATGATCTTATTTTTGCCGAGGAACAAGCGGCGCTGACCAACGAAAAATGTATTTTGTATCTACAGCCCGAATGGAGCGTACGCGATAAAATAGTGCCCCTGATCGTCGATTATGTAATGAAGAATCCCAAATGGAAAGTTTCCCTACAAACCCATAAATATTTGAACATTCCGTAAGGTTCGCTAGACGCTAGACGCTAGACGCTAGTTGCTGGACGCTAGTTGGTTCATGTTAGTTGTGTAAAAGTGAGGTGCATTGAACGTTTTGAATAATCCGTGTTTTGAAAACCACATTGGTTTGCGGTATTCATTTTTGAATATTTATTTCAAAAAAAAATGTTTCTAAAACAACCAACAACCCC
>JBARCC010000173.1:0-2012 GCA_049793635.1 Maribacter sp.
GTACCTGCCCGCTCCCTTTAACATACCATTTATTCGTTACCAAATGCTGTAACCCAATAGGTCCTCTTTGGTGTAATTTATCGGTGCCGATGGCCAGTTCTCCACCCAATCCAAACTGCCCACCATCCGTAAAGCGGGTCGAGGCATTGTGGTACACGGCAGCACAATCGACCATTTGCATAAACGTTTCAGCCTCTTCTTCATTGGAAGTTATGATGCTCGCCGAATGCCCACCGCTATAGGTATTGATGAGTTCAATGGCGGCCTCTAGATCAGGGACTTGACCGATCACAATCTTGTAATCCAAAAATTCTTCATGCCAAACGGATTCATTTTCCATCTCCGTAGTGCCTTCCAGACCAGCCAGTTTAGCGTCGGTGACTATTTGAACATCGAACTTTTTTAAGGCGAGCACAAGATGTTTTAAAAATTCTTGTTTTCGGGGCAGTTCTCTAGAGATGATTACCTTATCGAGGGCATTGCATGCAGATATTTTACTGGCCTTTGCGTTGATGATGATGTCAATGGCCATCTGTAGGTCGGCTTCAGGTGCCACATACACAAAATTGTTGCCGCGACCACTTACAATGACAGGGCAGTTAGCGTGCTGCTTTACAAATGCAATCAGTGGTTCACCACCTCTGGGAACGATCAGATCCAATTTTTGCGTGGGTTTTTCCAAGAACTGCTGCGTTTCTTCACGGGTATAGTTCAAATACGTGATCCATTCCCGAGAACACTCGCAATCTTCCAGAGCCTTATGCCAAAGATCGACCAGCGCCAGATTTGAGTTTAACGACTCCTTCCCGCCCTTTAATAAAATTTTATTTCCCGATTTAAAGGCAATGGCGGCCGCTTCAATAGTAACATCTGGCCTGGATTCATAAATGATCAACACCGTACCGAAAGGTGCTGTTCTATTGCTGATTTCAAGACCGTTATCATGGATGAACTGAAACCGTTCCACATGAAGCGGATCGGCCAGGGCTATGAGTTTCTTCAAGGAAGAAATCATTTCATCCATTTTATCGCCATTCAATTTTAAGCGATCTACCATGGCAATATCTTCAGATGCAAAAGATGTTATGTCCTTGGCGTTGGCAGAAAGTAGTATCGATTCTTCCTGTCTTACCAATTCTGCCATTCTTGACAGCACGGCATTTCTTTTTTTGATATCTAAGGGTGTGTTCATGATAACGCCGCTTTTAAAGCATTGAAGAAGAGGTCTAGATGTTCTTTAGTGATATTCAACGCAGGTAATATTCGAAGCACTTTTTTGTCTTTTGCCCCGCCTGTAAATACATGATGTTCATAAATTAATTTTTTACGTAGTTCGGCCACTTCAAAGTCGAATTCCAGGCCCAGCATCAAACCCCTTCCTTTTACCCTTTTCACCTCTGGAAGTTCTTTGGCCTTTTCAGTGAAGTAGGTGCCTAACGTTGTAGCGTTGGTCAACAGATCTTCTTTTTCCAATACTTCCAATACCGACAAGGTAGCTACACAGGCCAAATGGTTACCGCCGAAGGTGGTACCTAACAAGCCGTATGAGGCTTTGATCCGATCATGGATCAGAATACCGCCTACAGGAAAACCGTTTCCCATACCTTTTGCAATACTGATGATGTCTGGTTGTATTTGGTCGTTGAGCGTAGCCGAAACATGATGTTGGAAACCGAAGAATTTCCCGGTTCTCCCGAACCCGGACTGCACTTCGTCGGCAATCAGCACTACTTCATGTGCTTTACATAGCGATGCTATTTTTTGATAAAATGCGGTGCTGGGTTCGTCCAATCCTCCCACACCTTGAATAGCCTCTATAATAACGCCACAAACATCTCCCTTTTCGATTTCGGCAGTGAATCCGGTAAGGTCTTCCAAATGTAAAAAAGTCACTTTTTGCTGCTGGTTGATGGGGGCATTTATAGATACATTGTCCGTTGCTGCAACGGCCGCCGAGGTACGCCCATGAAATCCGTTTTTAAAGGCGATTACCCGTGATTTATTAGTAATGA
>JBARCC010000174.1:0-2600 GCA_049793635.1 Maribacter sp.
TAGCACCTTATCTTTTTAGGGGAGGGAAAGATTCGTAAAAAAAAGGGTTTATTTTACCAATATCCCCAAATTGTGACCATAGCGCGATTCAGTAGTGCCATGCCGACCAGACTTCTGCTGCGCGCAACTAGAATAAGGCTAGTGTTCTAAGCTTCCTTTCTCCATTTTCAGCTTTAAGCTATCCATTTTCCAAATCGATCATCTGCAGCATCAAATTGGAGAGGTTGGAATCCTCAACATCGGCCTGTAGATAATAGGGATGGTATATGGCGTGCTTTCGTTTGATGTACGCGGTGCTGAGTCCCGCTTTCTTTGCTCCAAATAAATCCCAATCATGTGTGGCAACCATCACGACCTCCTCGGGTTTTAATCCTTCTTGTTTCGCTACCGATAGATAAATATCCTTGAAAGGCTTGTACCTTTTGACATCGTCAACGGAATAATAGGAATCAAAAAGGTCCAGTATTCCCGCATTCGAAAGTTGTTCTTTGATCATTGCCACCGATGAATTTGAAACGGCAATCACACGAGCACCGCTTTCCCTCAATAGTTGAAGTGCCGGTATGACATCGTCATAAGCGGGCAACTTTTTAAATTCACCGAGAATTTCGGTCTTTATCCCGTCGCTCAAAGGCTTATTGTTCTCGAAAAACAGATTATCCAGAGCAACATCGGCCAATTCCCCAAAATTCTTGTATTCGTCCATAATTCCCATAATGGTGGAACTGTGCAATAATTTTACAAACCAATATTTTAGAACATAGGGGTCCTCAAAGTGTTTATCAAACTGCTGCTTGAGCAGGCTTAGGTTCAATAGGGTTTCGTTCATGTCGAAAAATACTGCTCTTATCATTGTTTTATCAATTTTTAGACTACGTAATCTGAATGATTTAAAGGTTGTTCTCAAGGTTGTTTAAGACTTTTTGCCATGAACAGTATTGGAGTAAACTATTGTTTATTCTCCGCCACGCATGTAGTTAAATCTTTTCGTTTTGTTTTTCTAGTGTTCCTACTTAAAAGCAACATCCCAAAGATTTTTGGGATTGCATACACCTACGCTAACCTTTCGGTTGCGGCCGACGCCTGTATTGTTTAAAGGTGGTGTCGTACATATTTATTTTTGTTTCATTTGCCGTAATACCGTTTTTCCATTTTCATTTTCTGGATTCAATTCAATTGATTTTTCATACATTTCAATTGCTTCTGCTTTTCGATTTGCTTTTAATAAAGCTTCACCATAACTATCGTATGCATTGAAACTATCTGGAAATAAAATTGTAGTCCATTTGAAAACTTCTAAAGCCTTATCTAATTCTTCATTTCCCAAAAACGAATATCCTAGTATATTCAAATCTTGTTCCGAACGATTATCTACCCTAGCTTCAATTGATAATTCTATGGCATTATCTAAGGCCTTTTGTGATAGCGCATTTTGTTGCCCTTCGTCTAGTGTTTTTGAGTATGCTTTGACAATTGCATTGATGATTAAAGAAGGGTTATCCAGAAATATAGCATGACCACTTCCTTTTGCGAGAATGTTTGTTACATTATCTTTTTGGTCGCCAAGTTCTTCGTGAAGTTTTCTCCATCTATTTGAAAGGATCTCGGGTGGAAGATCCGGAAATGTGTTTTCAGGATAAATATTTAAGATTGGGATGTTCTCTGGAAAATGTATGTTTCTCGCATATCGCATGGTTTCATTATAATTGGCATTCAGATAATAGTCGCCTGAAGGTTTGTCTATTGTACTCATATCGATATTGTTATCTCTCATGGTGAGTAATTCTTCATTCCAAAAGTTGTTTAGCGTAGCATCTACTAAAACCACGGACTTGACTTTTTTAGGATATTTATTTGCATAAAGCAGATTATATAACCCGCCGTACGAATGGGATACTAAAATAATTTCATTATCAAACCCCAATTTTGAAAGACCTGTCTCCAGTTCTTTAATACCATTTTTTATTCCAAAATCTGAATCGTTTTTCAAATTTGGATTCAATTCACTTTGTCCAAACCCAGAGCGGTCATAGGTAATTAATGCCGTACCGGTAACGTTATGAATCCTTTCTAGTATATTTTTCCAAACAGAACCATCATCACCTGCGCCAGCTTCAAAAAGAATTGGAGTTCCCTCTCCCTTCATGATGTTAAAATGCATTTTATACCCCCCAATGTCTACTAAGGTGTCTTGACTTTGCACATGCATACAGAACGATAAAATCATCAAGAACGTTACATAAAAATGTTTCATTTGGTCAGTAGTTTAAGGTTGATTATTATTATGTACAACGTTTTAGCTAAGCGTAGTGCAGAGGCAAGGAAACGTTGAAATTCCGTCTGCGCACGAAGCTAAAGCTTTTTGTTTTGTATTATTTTTCTCTTTTTAATTGCCAAATCCAAAAGATTTGGCGGACTTAGTAAATAAACCTAAGCATTTAAATCTAGCACTTTATGCCCTATTTACTATAGGTATTTTTGGCAATAGTTATTTTATTCATGCGATAATTTATAACTATGGCGATACTAAATGAAATTAAAACATGTACTAATGGAATAGCGAATAGCATTATTAATCTGCCCAATCCATACTCGTCATG
>JBARCC010000175.1:0-2900 GCA_049793635.1 Maribacter sp.
ATCGTGAGCTAAGCATCATTGTAGTAAAACTATATAAAGGCTTGTCATCACGACAAGCCTTCTTTATTTTATAAAAGTACCAAATGGCCTATCAGTTAAAAACACATTACAAAAAAATACTTGCCGACACCTTGACACCGGTAAGCGTTTACTTGAGGATAAGGGACCGCTATCCGAACAGCATTTTATTGGAAAGTAGTGATTACCATGCCAATGACAATAGCTTTTCGTACATCTGTTGCAACCCTATTGCTTCGATAAAAGTAGAGCATGAAAAAATTGAAAAACACTATCCCGATGGGGTGGTGGAGTGTATTGATATCGATGCTTCCACGAGTGTGGTGGATGCTATTGATGCTTTCAGTACCTCCTTCAAGGGCGACACCAATACCTTTAAGTTTATCAACAATGGTCTATTCGGGTATATGGCCTATGATGCCGTTCGCTATTTTGAGGATGTAGCCCTTCAAGAGAAGGAAAACTCGGTCGCGATACCCGATATCTATTATGCCGTTTATCAAAATATCATCGCCATCAACCACTTTAAGAACGAGGCGTATTTGTTCGCACACTGTTACGAGTCAGAAAACAATATTCCAGAGCTTGAGCAGCTGCTGAACGTCAGAAATTTCGCCACCTACACGTTTAAGACCCATGGCAAACGTAGCTCCAATTTAAAGGATTCAGAATTCAAGGATCAAGTCGCTCTAGCAAAAAAACACTGTCAACGTGGAGATGTTTTTCAATTGGTATTGAGCAGGCGATTTTCCCAAGGTTTCAAAGGGGATGAATTTAACGTGTACAGGGCCTTACGTTCCATAAATCCCTCCCCCTATCTATTTTATTTTGACTACGGTGATTTTAAGATTTTTGGCAGCTCTCCCGAAGCACAATTGATCGTGAGTGACGGCAAGGCCGAAATTCATCCAATCGCAGGTACTTTTAAAAGAACAGGAAATGACGAACAGGATGCAGAATTGGCCAAGAAATTAAAAGCTGACGACAAAGAGAACAGTGAACACGTCATGTTGGTGGACCTTGCCCGTAACGATTTGAGCAGGAACGGCAATGTGGTACACGTCGAAAATTATAGGGAAGTCCAGTTTTTCTCCCATGTTATCCACTTGGTATCAAAGGTGACCGGCATGAAAAAAAAGGAAATCCCTACCATGAAAGTGGTCGCGGATACGTTTCCGGCAGGAACGCTAAGCGGTGCGCCAAAGCACAGGGCCATGCAACTCATTGAAAAATATGAAAAAACTAGCCGTGGATATTACGGTGGAGCGATAGGGTTTATGGATTTTGAAGGTAATTTCAACCACGCCATCATGATACGGACGTTTTTGAGCAAGAACCACACCTTGCATTATCAGGCCGGTGCTGGCTTGGTAGCAGCCTCCGATCCGGAAAATGAACTGCAGGAAACCTTTAATAAATTAGGTGCTTTGACCAAGGCCCTGGAAATCGCGGAGGAGATATAAGAAAAGCCCCCTAGCTCCAATAGGGGGAATTACGATAATGGGGAAGGCCTACCCTAGCCCCGTGCAGGGAGGGAGGTTATAAAATTTTGAATGGTAATGATTGAACGGAATGAAGTATCCCAGTAAGCGTTTCTCCACTTTAGGAAAGCTAGCAGGGGATTATAAAAATTGAAAATAGCAATGATCGATAAAAGTAAAATGAACAAACCAACTAACTCCCCCTCTTTAGTAGGGGGTCGGGGGGAGGTTCTTGTCATCGACAACTACGATAGTTTTACCTATAACCTTGTCCACTACTTGGAAGAGCTGGGTTGTGTAGTTACCGTGAAACGAAACGACCAATTGACGTTGAAAGAAGTGGCTGCTTTTGAAAAAATAGTATTATCCCCAGGTCCTGGCATACCTGATGAAGCTGGTTTACTAAAACAGATTATTGAAGCGTATGCTGCCACCAAAAGTATATTTGGGGTCTGCCTTGGTCAACAAGCCATTGCCGAGGTATTTGGAGGTTCACTTATCAATTTAGACCAGGTATATCATGGTATTGCCACTAAAATAAGCATCGTAAAAAATGATGTGCTTTTTGAAGGTATGCCCACAGAAATTGAGGTGGGCCGTTACCATTCGTGGGTGGTTGACCCAGAGTTGCCAGCTGTTTTAGAAGCGACTTCCTTCGATGAAAACGGACAAGTAATGTCTTTGCGCCATAAGGTATACGATGTTTGTGCGGTACAATTTCATCCAGAGTCGGTATTGACGCCATATGGGAAAAAAATGTTGGAGAATTGGGTAAAGTAGACCTTAGACTTTATATAATAGACCTTGAATTATGAATAACTATAAAGAACTAATCGTTTGGCAAAAATCAATGCTATTGTCCGAGAGGGTTTACGAACGTACTGCATCCTTTCCGGATGAAGAAAAATTTGGATTAACTAGTCAAATAAGAAGAAGTGAAGTTTCTGTTGCTTCCAATATTGCTGAAGGAGCTGGAAGAAATTCAAACAAGGAGTTTAGAAATTTTTTAGGTATTGCAAATGGTTCACTTAATGAACTTATGACACAATTAGAATTAGCAAATAGATTTAATTTTTTAGATAGTATCAACCTAGACGAAATTCAAAATTTATGTAATGAAATTCAAAAAATGATTTACACGTTAATTAAGAAATTTTCTAAGGTCTAACATCTAAAATCTTGAGACTTTATACTATGAAAGAAACCTTAAATAGATTGATCAATCACGATATCCTTTCCAAGAAGGATGCCCGACAAATACTAGTGAATATCGCCAAGGGCGATTATAACACGAGCCAGATAGCCGCATTCGTAACAGTGTATATGATGCGCAGCATAACCATAGAGGAGCGTGAATGCTTTAGGGATGCACTGCTCGAACTCTGTTTGGCCATAGACCTA
>JBARCC010000176.1:0-26802 GCA_049793635.1 Maribacter sp.
GGGTTCCAGGTAAATTTATAGTTCCATAGGTTGTTGTCGTCTTCAGGAGCTACCAGACCACCACAAAACGATTCGAACAATATGATCCGACCACCTTGATCACGAATACGGTCGATGACTTGCATCGCGCTCATGTGGTCGATACCAGGGTCAAGACCGATTTCGTTCATAAAAATCAATCCGTTCTTCTTTACTTTTTCATTAAGGGACTGTAGGGCAGGGCTAATGTATGAGGCCGTGACTAAATGCTTTTTGAATTGAAGACAATCTTCGGCAACTTTTATATGCATACTTGCAGGGAGCATGGAAATGACGATATCGGACTTCGAAATGGCCGCTCCCCGCTCTTCTTCATTCATAATATCGAGCGGAACCACCGAACACTGTTTGTGATCGGCAATGTGTGCAGAAACGGCACTGGGATTAATATCGCCAATGGTCACCTGTAATTTTTCAGCTTCCGATTTCTCCAACAGATAATCGATTAAATAAGAAGTTGATTTGCCTGCGCCGATGACAAGAATTTTTCGCATCATTTGGTTTGATTACTTTTGGTTCGTAACAAAAGACGAAGGTATTAAATTGTTACATTTATAAATATAGTTATCCATTTAGTTATGAAAAAAACAATTTTAGGAACAGCCTGCGTGTTGGGGATGCTGGCCGTTGTATTCGGAGCTTTTGGGGCCCACGGTCTTAAAAAGCTTGTCGACGAAAATGCCATAGGTACGTTTGAAACCGGGGTACGCTACCAGATGTACCATGCTTTTTTCCTATTTGTGTTGGCCCTGCTCCCAGATACGCTTGTTAGAACGAAAACATTGATTTACAGCTGTATCGTCACTGGGGTGGTTTTATTTTCATTTTCCATTTACCTGCTTGCATTGAATGGCCTTGTCGGATTCGATAGTAGCGTTTTGGGTATGGTTACGCCCATCGGAGGGGTTTTTCTAATTGCCGGTTGGGTGCTTTTGGGCTATAAAATAGTGCGGGCAAATGGTTCTAAATTAGAATAGGCTTCCCTTTTACTCAGGATAAAGCTGTATTTTCAAATTAAAATTGGGTTTCTATGCATAAAACTAGAGGGTTAGGACTTATTTTAGGACCCGTCTCCTTCATATTGATTCTTCTTTTTTTTCGACCGGAAGGTTTATCCGAAGAAGCCATCGCCGTTTTGGCTTCCACAGCCTGGATCGCTATTTGGTGGATCACCGAAGCCATACCCATTGCCGTTACGGCGTTGCTGCCTATCGTTTTGTTTCCCTTGACGGGAGCGTTGGATTTATCTTCGACCTCCGCCTCCTTTGGTCATAAATACGTTTTTCTGTACATGGGCGGATTTATCATCGCCATTGCCATCGAAAAATGGAAATTACATCGGCGAATTGCCCTGAACATCATCAAGCTCATTGGCTCGGATATCAGAAAAATTATCCTGGGCTTTATGATCGCTACCGCATTTTTATCGATGTGGATATCCAACACGGCGACTTCGGTAATGATGCTTCCCATCGGTTTGGCAATTATTAAACAACTGCGGGACAACCCAGACACCATAGAGGATGAAAACCAGACCTTCGGGAAAGCGTTGATGCTTTCCATCGCATATAGCGCCTCTATCGGTGGTGTGGCAACCTTGATCGGCACCCCACCAAATTTGGTGTTGGCGGGTGTGGTGTTGGATACCTACGGATACGAAATAACCTTCATGCAATGGTTTGTTTTCGGTTTGCCCATTGCCGTTATATTGATTTTTATTTGTTGGAAGTATTTGACCACGTACGCTTTTAAGTTCAAGCAAAAATCCTTTCCGGGCGGGAAACAGGAAATCAAACGCTTACTCGCCCAATTGGGTAAGATTACCTATGAAGAGAAAGTAGTCTCTTTTGTTTTTGCCCTGACCGCATTTTGCTGGATCACCAGGTCGTTTCTTTTAGAACAGCTACTACCGGCACTGGATGATACCATCATTGCCATCTTTTTCGCGATCGTGCTGTTTTTGATTCCTTCCAAAACAAAAGGGGAACAGTTGATCAATTGGGACGAGGCGGTTGCCTTGCCGTGGGGCATCATCTTATTGTTCGGGGGTGGAATGGCCTTGGCAAAAGGGTTCGAAGACAGTGGACTTGCCAATTGGATAGGAAGCCAAATGACTTCTTTAGCGGGTCTATCCTTTTTGCTATTGATCCTGATACTTATTGCTGCCGTGAATTTTTTAACGGAAATCACTTCCAATTTAGCAACTACCGCCATGTTATTGCCGGTACTTGCCCCAATGGCCCTGACCATCGATGTGCACCCTTTTGTGCTCATGGTGGGTGCCGCCGTTGCGGCATCCTGTGCGTTTATGTTGCCCGTGGCCACACCGCCCAATGCCGTGGTTTTCGGTTCTGGCTACTTGACCATTCCCGATATGGTCCGTAAAGGGTTTTTCATGAACATTATCTCAATCATCGTTTTGACGTTTTTCGTATATTTCATTTTACCGGAACTGTGGAACATTACGATTGCCGGATTTCCAGAAAATCTTAGAAAATGAAACTACTGTTGATTCCGGATAAGTTTAAGTGCTCCTTGTCGAGTGTCGAGGTGTCGCAGGCAATTATCGCCGGGTTGGATAAAGCTGGTATCGCGCATTCGTACCACTATATCAAGGCATCTGACGGTGGAGAGGGTTTTATGGACGCAGTGGCCAAGTACACGGCCTGCCTTTCGATGCAGGTAATCAGCGAAAATCCGCTTGGAAAGCCGATACAATCCTATTACTTATACAACCAAAAGCGAAATGCGGCCTATATCGAGTTGGCCAATACGTCTGGGATGGAATTGTTGGGTGTAGAGGAGCGAAACCCAATGTTGACCAGCACCTATGGCACTGGCCTTCAAATTAAGGATGCCATTGCAAAAGGGATAAGGAATATTTATGTTGGCTTAGGCGGGAGTGCCACCAACGATGGGGGTATCGGTATCGCAAGCGCCCTCGGCTATTCGTTCAGGGATGCCGATGGTAAACTATTGCGCCCGACGGGCGAAAATCTAATTAAGATAGATAGCATAGACGCCAATGGGGTGATTCAAAGCGTTGGGCAAACCTCTTTTTATGCTGTAAACGACGTGACCAATCCGTTATTCGGGCCACAGGGGGCATCGAAAATATATGCCAAACAAAAGGGCGCTACGGCCGAGATGATTACAGTGTTGGACGAGGGTCTTAGAAATTTGGACGCTACGGTTTCAAAACAAATGAACCAACACCACGCGCAAGTACCAGGTTCTGGGGCCGCAGGCGGTGCGGCTTACGGTTTAAAAAGTTTTCTCGGGGCACAGTATCTCGGTGGAATCGATTTTATCGTGGAGCTCTCAGGGGTACATGGATTATTGAAAAGCGAAGATTTTGATTACCTGATTACCGGAGAGGGTAAAATAGATGGTCAAAGCCTACATGGTAAATTGGTACAGGGCATCCTAAATTTAGGCAAGCACTATAATCTACCAGTCATCGCTGTTTGTGGCCAATTGGATATTTCTAAAAGCGAACTGTTGGATACCGGTATTCTTGATGTTTTAGAAATTAGGAATCCGGAGAAAAGTCTTGACTTCAACATGAAAAATGCAGCAGCATTACTAACGGAAAAAACGAGTGAGTACTTCCGTCTGTTACATAAACAAAACCTTTAAGCAGTAGATTTTTTAACTATTTCTTAAAAAATAGCACTAAAAATAGTGATATCATATTATTGCAAGCGAAATAATAACTATTGTTCATTGGTTCAAGGGTAACGGACCATATTCTTTTCTGATTCCCTGAGTTTTTTGATAGAATTCGTATTTCGACGACGATTAGGACTAATAAAGCAATGAATTTTAAAAATTCCTGTTTTAATTTTCTAGTTTTACGCGAACAAACACCTTCATTAATGAAAAGCTCTTCGACCAACACCCGTGCACTTTCTTTAAAAAACTATGGTATTTCACATAGTAATATTCACTATCAAGATAGTCCGGAGCAGCTCCAAAAAGCGACGTTGGATTTAGGGATGGGCGTAGAGACCAAAAACGGTACCCTTGCGGTACAGACCGGTGAATTCACGGGTAGGTCTCCATTGGATCGATTTATCGTAAAAGATGAGAGCACAAAGGACAAGGTGTGGTGGGGCGCTATCAACATACCTTTCGAAAAGGGAAAATTTGATGCGCTGCACGCAAAAGTGATTGCATATTTAAATGAAAAGGAGCTCTACGTTAGGGATAGTTATGCATGCGCAGACCCTGAATATCAATTAAATATTAGGGTAATCAATGAATATCCCTGGTCGAACATGTTCGCTTACAATATGTTCCTTCGGCCGACAGAGACTGAACTTGAACATTTCACACCCGAATGGACGGTCATCAACGCCCCGGGATTTATGGCGGATCCTGAAAAAGACGGTACACGACAACATAATTTTGCAATCCTCGATTTTACCGATAAAATTGCCTTGATCGGCGGTACGGGCTATACCGGTGAGATCAAGAAGGGAATATTTTCTGCGTTGAATTTTATACTACCAGTATATAAGGAAACCTTGCCGATGCACTGTTCAGCAAATGTTGGTAAAGAGGGTGATACGGCCATTTTCTTCGGCCTTTCGGGCACCGGAAAGACTACCTTGTCGACCGACCCCAATAGAAAATTGATCGGGGACGATGAACATGGGTGGACGAGCAGAAATACGGTTTTCAATTTCGAGGGTGGCTGCTATGCCAAGGTCATCAATTTATCCGAAGAACAAGAACCTGAAATCTATGGTGCCATAAAACCGGGCGCCATTCTCGAAAACGTGGTATTGGATAAGGATGGGAACGTCGATTTTGCCGATACATCCATCACCCAAAATACCAGGGTCAGTTATCCGATTCATCATATCGATAATATACAGCAGTCTTCCATTGGTAAAAACGTCAAGAATATTTTCTTTTTAACGGCAGATGCTTTTGGGGTATTGCCCCCAATTTCAAAATTGACACCGAGTCAGGCGGCATATCATTTTATGTCGGGCTATACGGCTAAAGTAGCGGGCACGGAAGCAGGAGTAATTGAACCACAGCCTTCCTTTTCCGCGTGTTTCGGAGCGCCGTTTATGCCTTTGCATCCTGCTAAATATGCAGAGATGTTAAGTAAAAAAATGAAGGATTCAGGTGTGGACGTATGGTTGGTCAACACGGGTTGGACAGGTGGCCCTTATGGGGTCGGTACCCGTATGAAACTAAAATACACGAGGGCCATGATTTCTGCCGCACTGAACGGGGATTTAGGCTTGTACTCGTACGACAGGTACCACATCCATTCCGTTTTCGGGGTGGCGCAGCCAAGGCGATGCCCCGGGGTACCTACTTCGGTATTGAGCCCTAGGTCTACGTGGAACGACGATGAAAAATATTATGCTACGGCGTTTAAACTGACCAACGCCTTTCGGGAAAACTTTAAAAAGTTTGAAAACTATGCCAGTGAGGAAATACGAAGAGGCGGACCACAACGGTATGCACTTTAAGAAGCGCCTATTTAAAACCTTTACTACAAGTTATTAAGAACGAAGTGCTATAAGTTATCCTTCGACTGCCGACATTTTACGGATGGCTTTGTACTGTACCTCGGTAAACTTGGCGATAAACTCGCAAACAGGTGGCAAATGCCGAATTAAAAAGCCTTAAGCGCCGGCATGATTATTTATTTACGCTGGTAATATATTTTTGAAGCGCCATGGTCATGGACGGTGTTTCTGGGGTAGGGGCCTTTATATCGATTCGAAGGCCTGCATCGGTCGCAGCGTCTACCGTAGAATTCCCAAAAACAGCAATCCTTGTTTCTTTCTGGTCGAAGTTCGGAAAATTTTGCAGTAGCGACTCTATACCAGACGGGCTAAAGAACACCAAAATATCATAATAAACGTTTCTTAAATCGGACAGATCGCTAATGACCGTCCTGTAAAAGATGGCCCGTTTCCAATGAATGTTCAAAGACTCTAAGGTCTCGGGAACATCTGGTTTCAGTGCATCGGAAGAAGGTAATAAAAATTTTTCGTCCTTGTATTTTTTGATCATGGGTACCAAATCGGTGAACAACCGTTTACCAACGTAAATTTTACGCTTTCTATACACCACGTATTTTTGAAGGTAATAGGCAACCGCCTCAGATTGACAAAAATATTTCATGGAATCAGGCACCTTGAAACGCATTTCCTCGGCAATCCTGAAAAAGTGGTCAACTGCATTTCTACTGGTGAGAATCAATGCCGTATAATCGTTCAAATCTATTTTCTGTTGTCGCACATTTTTTGCGTCAACCCCCTCTACATGAATGAAAGGCCTAAAATCTACCTTCACTTTCTGTTTCTCTATGAGCTTGGAATACGGAGAATTTTCCATTTTCGGCTCTGGTTGAGACACCAAAATCGTTTTTACTTTCATACGTAGCACTATTTAAGAAAGCTTCCCATTATGACTAAGGGTGCAATTTCGAGTGCGCAAAGGTACAAAATAAAATAGATAAAATAGGAAGCAATAAATTTTTGGTGATTCCTTATCACTGTCACCCAGCCAATTATATTGATAATGGCAAACAAAATTAGGGCTATGGTGACCACAACTTTAGAATCGATAAATACATAGGCCATTAAAACGTTGGCAAGAAAGAGGATGATACCACTATAGTTCAGGTAGGTAAGCTTCTTAAAGATCAATTCTTGAAAGGTTTTATAATTGTTGAATACGAAGCCATTGAACAACTGCACTATGGTTTTCGCACTTATAAACAGAAATACGGCCGCAAGTAACATAGGGAACATAAGCGGGCTTTTCTCATTGGTGGGCCTAATGAATATGCGCCAAAGAAAAAATAGGAACAATGTCGTATTGATGATTTGAAAAATGCTCAAAAACAGATGGAAGCGATTGAACAGTTTCTCTTTTTTGGTGTACATGCCAATATACTTATTGTTGAAGGGCAAGATGATAAAACTGATAAAACGGCTATAATCAAGACTTTTTGCGATCAACGGGAAAAGAAGACTGCCCAATAATGTCAGGGTGATCCAATCTGTTTGCTCAATTGTTCTGGTAATCGGTTCCATTAGTGAATAGGCGTTGGTGTACCATTTAGGCCATAAGGTAGATGGTTCTCTGAAATGACCACCCTAAAGTAACCAATGTTTTTCTTTTTGGTCTCTGGTAAAACGAAACTTAAATAGGTCGTGTCCTGTGCAGGTAGGTGTTCACGTTGAGGTTTTTGAAGTTTTGGAGTAATGGGGATAAGTTCCTGGGGCGCTTTATAGGCATCCGTATACACTACTGCAAATTTCAATTGTTCAATGGCAATGGTAAACGGATATGGATTGTAGACGTTCAAATCCAGATTTTCCGATGAACTCAAGCTGACCTCCTTTGCATCGATACTGCATTCCAATTTACGGAACGATTCAAAATTAGGAATATACTTTCCCTTAGAGATACCACCATCGGGTCTTTCGATGACGAAGGAATGATCGTTGATGTATTTGGAGATATAGGCAACATCTTTACCGCGCATAGACTCCTCGGAGGCATCGATGGAATATTGGTTTTTGCGGTACATGTAATTATTCAAGGAAAAAGTAGGGGTGGCATCGGCATAAAACGAGTACATGGGCGCATTTCTATAAGAGTTTTCAAATACGACCGGTAGGGACCCTACTTCTTCTTTTATGGCATTTACCCATTCCTTGTTCCCGTGGCTTTCATAATAGAAATTGAACAATAAGGGCTGGTGAACGAGGCCCATTCTCAAATAGACAATGATCATCGCGTTTGCGAGCCCCAGTCTAAAGATCCACCTTAACGCCTGTCTATTGGCAAGCATATAGTTAAAGGCGATGACCACCATGGGAATACAAATGATAATGACCCATTGCGTTTGCACTCTTCTATTAAAACTAGAGATGAAAAAGAACAGGAGAACGCCGTAGGTCAAAAAGAGCAGTGCCCTGGTAAAAAGGTCCTTTTCCTTGGTTTTGAAAAGTGCTTGATAGATAAAGGGAAAGGTAAGTCCGAAAATGGCCACTAAGTTCACGAAAAAGCCCAACGTATATTTTTCAAAGCTATAAGCCCCGTTGGGGCGTTCGTATAAATGGTACTTGATGGATACAAAATCATTTTCGTGTAACCAATAAAAATGGGGCGCATAGCACAACAAAGCAACGATAACCGCCCCCCAGGCATATCTATTGAACAACAAGCTTAAATTGGACAGCAATACAAAGAAAATCACCAACACGGCGTGGTACTTGCTATACATCAAAGCTGCCATAAAAATCCCTAGTACCATCGATAGGCCCAACGTTGGTTTTTTGATAAAGTGCTTGTAAGCGAGTAAAAAACAACTTGTGAAAAATAACAATGGCGTATCGGGCAAGGTGAAAAAGCCATAGGCATTCAATAAGGTCATCGAAAAAACCAGGACGAAGAAGTGGGTTATATAATCGTTCTTTTTAGGGGAATCGATAAGCTGCCATAGCACCAAGATGTTGAGTGTAGAGAGCACACAGCTCATGAAACGGACACCGAGTTCACCGTCAAAAAAATAACTACTTGCCTTCACCAATACTGCCACCATCGGCGGATGGTCAAAATAGCCCCAGGCCATGTGCTGGCTGTAATACCAATAATACGCCTCATCAAAGATGAGCTGTGTAAAATTGGACTGTAAGAGGTTGAGTATAAAAATAGCAGCTAGAAAAAAGTAGAACTGCTTTGGAATTTTGGTCGACATTCGTTGTTAATACTTGAAGACAAACTTACAAATTAAAGGCAATCTAAGAGGTTTAAAAATATCATAAAGCTATTCGTTCCCATTTTAACACGATTATTAAAACCTTACTTTTGCCTAAACGACCAGTAAAAAATGACGGCCAAAAGTATCGTAATCATACCTACATACAACGAAATTGAAAATGTAGAGGCTATTATAAGGGCGGTATTTGAGTTGAAAAAGGAGTTTCATGTATTGATCGTTGACGACAACTCTCCTGATAAAACGGGCGCTTGCGTGAAAAATCTTCAAAAAGAATTTACCGATGCGCTTTTCTTGGAGACCAGATTGGAAAAATCTGGATTAGGAACCGCTTATATACATGGCTTTAAATGGGCCATAGCCAAAGAATATGACTACATTTTTGAAATGGATGCCGATTTTTCCCATACGCCCTCAGACCTAATTCGATTGCAACGGGCATGTGTTCAGGGTGCCGACGTAGCTGTGGGTTCTAGGTATAAAAAAGGCGTAAATGTCGTGAATTGGCCATTGTATAGGGTACTATTGTCTTATGGAGCTTCTGTATACGTGAAGTTGATTACTGGAATGCGCGTACACGATCCCACAGCAGGCTTTGTCTGTTACAAAAGAAAAGTGTTGGAGTCCATCGATTTGGATTCGGTACGTTTTGTGGGCTACGCTTTTCAAATAGAAATGAAGTTCAGGGCATATTTGAAGAACTTTACCATCGAGGAGGTATCCATTATCTTCAGGGACCGCGTACTGGGTAAATCGAAAATGAGCTCATCCATCATCAGCGAGGCGATTTGGGGAGTCTTTATGATGAAAATTAGAAGTCTATTTTTAAGAAATAAATTTTAAGCATGGCAAAAATCCTTTTAAAAAACGGCACCATTGTCAATGAAGGAAGCATTCAAGAGAGCGACCTCTTGATCGTAGACGACTTTATCGTAAAAATCGCCAAGGATATTTCTGACGCCGATGCCATGGTCATCGACGTACATGGTCAATTTATCTTACCTGGGGTCATTGACGATCAAGTGCATTTTAGGGAACCGGGCCTCACCCATAAGGGAACGATAGCCACCGAGAGTCGGGCGGCCATCGCCGGCGGTATAACCACGTTCATGGAACAGCCCAATACGAGCCCCCAAACCACGACCATTGAAAAGTTGGAGAAAAAATTCAAGACCGCAGCGGATTCCTCTTTTGCCAACTATTCTTTTCTTTTTGGGGGCACCAATGATAATTTGGAGGAAATAAAACGGTTGGATAAAAATGCCTGCTCTGGTATTAAACTATTTTTAGGATCGTCGACGGGCAACATGTTGGTGGACGATGAAAAGGTCATTGAAGGTATTTTCAGGAATACCGAAATGGTCATTTCTACGCATTGTGAAGATGAAACGACCATTCGCATGAATTTGGCGAAGTTTGTTTCGGAGTATGGAGAGGATATTCCCATCAAATACCATCCTATCATTCGCAGCGAGGAAGCCTGTTACCTCTCCTCGTCACGGGCAATAGCCTTGGCACAAAAAACCGGGGCCAGATTGCACGTGTTCCATGTATCCACAGAGAAGGAGACCCACCTTTTCCGTAACGATATTCCTTTAGAAGAGAAAAAAATCACCGCCGAAGTGTGTATACATCACCTTTGGTTTTCATCCGAAGATTATGCCGATAAAGGGAACTTGATCAAATGGAATCCTGCCGTTAAAACGCCGAAAGACCGAGAAGGCTTGTGGGATGCGTTGTTGGATGATCGCATCGATGTCGTCGCTACGGACCATGCACCGCATGTATTGGAGGAAAAAAACGCAGTGTACACCAAGGCACCCTCAGGAGGGCCTTTGGTACAACATGCCTTGCCCGCAATGTTGGAAAAGGTATCCGAAAGAAAAATCACTATTGAAAAAATGGTTCAGAAAATGTGCCATAATCCCGCTATTTTATTTCAGATTAAAAAGCGCGGATATGTGCGAGAGGGCTATTATGCAGACCTAGTAGTAGTGGATATGAACAACAAATGGACCGTTACCAAAGACAACATCGCATATAAATGCAAATGGTCACCTTTCGAAGGGTACCGTTTTTCATCAAAAGTCACCCATACCTTCGTAAATGGGCATTTGGCATACCAGAACGGTATATTCTCCGAAATACGCAACGCCCAACGATTAACCTTCAACAGATCATGAAACAGCGTTTAGTGCTTGCGTTGAGTGTGCTAGTGTTCGTCTTTTCCTGTGCTGAAAGATTGATAGAAAAACCGGACAACCTTATTCCGAAAGATAGAATGGTCTTGATTTTGAAGGAAATGGCCATCGTAAATGCGGCGAAAGGAACCAATTTTGGTCGGTTGAAGGAAAACGGTATCGAACCCACGACCTACGTGTTCGAAAAATTCGAGATAGACAGCGCTCAATTCGTGGATAGCGACCGGTACTATGCCTCCCAACCTCTGATTTATGAAAAATTGTATAAAGATGTAGAGGCAAGTTTGGAAGACGAACGTATACACATGGAAACTGCCAAACGGGTAAAGGACAGCCTAAACACACTGAAAAAAGAGCCTTCATCTAAAATAAATACAGCATCGAGCGATAGTCTGTCTACCCAGTCTGTTCCTCAATAAAATAGGCTGTTGTCTTTTCAATGGTGTCACGTATGGACTCTAGCTGAAAGGGGATGCTTTTTTTTAATTTTGCCGCATCGAAGGTGGTAGGGTGTAAAAGTCCGTAAATCGTGTTTTTCGTAATCGTCCTAGAAGTTCCATAAAAAATATGCCGTATCCAATCTAGGCACCTGCCCACCTGTAGCTGCCATGATTTTAATTCATATTTTGGGCGGTTTTTGCCCATGGCGGTGGCGATGGCAGCCAGCACTTCTTTATAGCTGAGATTCTCGGTAACCGCGATGAAGCGTTCTCCAGAAATGTCTGAATCCATAAGGTGGACCATGATTTTCGTGACATCGGAAACGGAGATAAACCCCGAACCGCCCGGTGGATGGAAGGTATATCCCTTTGCGGCGGTTTTAAAGAATGTACCGCTACCGCTTTCCCAAAAACCGGGACCCAAAATCACTCCTGGATTTACGATGACCATGTTCAGGTTTTCGTGGAAACCTCGCCAAACCTCCATTTCCCCCAAGTGTTTGGTAATCGCATACGGGTTGGCATGATGTATGGTCCATTCGGTTTCCTCATCAACAGCTTCCCCGTTCAGACTTCTTCCAATGGTACCGATAGTGCTCACGAAACACATTTTTTGAATCTTCTTGGCAATGGCTAGGTTTACCATGTTGGCGGTGCCCTCCCGATTTACACGTTCCAGTTTTTCAAAATCACTGGGGGTAAATGAAATAAGGGCGGCACAATGGTATACCTGGGTCACCTGTACAAATGCCAATTCTAGCAATGGAATATCTAAAATATCGCCCTGTACCCACTCTATTTTATGGAACAGGGAGTCGATATCGGTGGTATAGTAAGAGAAGATTTTTTTGACATGCTCGAGCTTGTCCTGGGTCCGATAGAGGGCCCGTACCTTCGTGTCGTTCATGGCCAATCGCAACAATAAATGTGACCCGACCAAACCTGTACCTCCCGTGACTAATACCATGGTTCAAAGTTAGGGAATACGGGCAAATAAATTCCTGCCCAGTTGCGCTGGGTACTGGTTAGAATTCCAGTTATATTTGCAGCTCAATTAAATTTTGGAACAGGATGACAAATTTTGTCAAGGAATTGCAATGGCGTGGGATGTTGCATGATGCCATGCCCGGTACGGAGGAACATTTGCTGGAGGGCATGCAATCTGCCTACGTAGGCATCGACCCAACTGCAGATTCATTGCATATCGGCCACTTGGTAGGGGTAATGATGTTAAGGCATTTTCAATTGGCAGGCCATAAGCCCTATGCGTTGATCGGCGGTGCTACAGGGATGATCGGTGATCCCTCGGGGAAATCGGCAGAGCGGAATTTACTCGATGAAAAGACCTTGAGGCACAACCAAAACGCGTTGAAAGCCCAGCTGTCCCGTTTTTTGGATTTTACGGGCGATAGCGATAATGCTGCGGTTCTGGTCAATAATTATGACTGGATGAAAGAGTTCTCTTTTCTAGATTTTATAAGGGATGTCGGCAAGCACATCACCGTAAATTATATGATGTCCAAAGACTCCGTGAAAAAACGGTTGACCGCCGAAGACGCTGTTGGAATGTCTTTTACCGAATTCACCTATCAATTGGTGCAAGGCTATGATTTCTTGCATCTGTATAACACCTATAATTGCAGTCTGCAAATGGGGGGCAGCGATCAGTGGGGCAATATTACCACGGGCACAGAACTCATAAGAAGAATAGGTAACGGAAAAGGGTATGCATTGACCTGCCCGCTAATCACTAAGGCCGATGGCACAAAGTTCGGTAAAACGGAAGGCGGCAACGTTTGGTTGGATGCCGAACGCACCTCTCCCTACAAATTTTACCAATATTGGTTGAATGTCTCTGATGACGATGCGGAAAAATACATCAAGATTTTTACGTTTCTCGGTCAGCAGGAAATCGAGAATTTGACCGTACAACATCAAGAAGCTCCACACCTTCGGCTGCTACAAAAGAAATTGGCCGACGAGATCACCGTTATGGTACATTCTCAGGAAGAATTGGACAATGCGGTCAGGGCCAGTGAAATTCTCTTCGGAAAGTCTACCGGCGCAGATTTAAAAACATTGACCGAAAAAACGTTTATGGAAATTTTTGAAGGAGTCCCGCAAGCAGAACTTTCCCGATCAGAATTGGAACATGGGCTGGATATGATCGGGGCATTGGCCGCCAAAACCAATTTTTTGGGATCCAACGGCGAAGCAAGAAGGGAGCTCAAGCAAAATTCGATTTCCGTCAATAAGGAAAAGGTAAAGGAAAATCATTTGATTACAACCGAAGACTTGATCAATGACAAGTTCGTGTTGTTGCAAAGAGGAAAGAAAAATTATTTTGTGTTGGTGTTCCCTTAATTGAGCAACCTTTGACCTTGTTTTGTATCTTATCGATGAAGTCCAAATGACTTTTATAAATAAAACCGTATGCGGATCATCTTTTTCAGTCTATTGCTTTCTGGTCTTTTGGGTTGCGTTCCCGATGATGAACCTGCGATTATCGATTCTTCCTTAAATGGGGAATGGACCTTAACTTCAGTTTCCTGTTTTTGCTATTTTGAGCCAGAAAATGATTTTACGTTGACCAAATTGATTTTTGATGCCAAAAATGATAAGCTAACCGTGATTCAAAATGGTAAGTACGAATACTTCAGGGAAGCAGGGGAGTATTCCTATGGAGGTCAAGCAGATCGTATTGGTTTTTCCGATAACACGGTGTATCGTTTTGAAGTTTATGGCGACGTACTTACGCTTACCTTTCAAGACGATCCCCTCCTGGCCGACGATGAAATCGTTTACGTTTTAAAACGGTAAAACCATTATCTTGGGTAATCTTCCTGGACCCCTTTTTACGCAACCAAACGTACATTCTTGCATCTTTTGTTCGATAATCGAAGGGTAAAGTTCCGAAGCCTGGTGAGCAGCATTAAAATAGTCTTGCGTCGAAACCATGCATGAATTTATCTTTGAATGCTTCTTAGGCTTGACCCAGGGTAGTTTACTTGAATTTAAATACAGCGAACATGAAAAAATACGGATGGTTTTTAGGGATGCTAAGCATGCTTTCATGTTCAAGCGGAGATGATTTTGGCCTTGAATCTACCGAGTTTGTCTTTTCCGAACAGCAATGGCAATTGATCAATATGACCGGAAGCAGTGAAGGGGCTGAAACTACGGGTGCGGAGATGGAGTGGCAAGAGTACTATATTTTTTCACCAAACAGCTCCTTTAAGAAAGTGCGGATGAGGAATGGAATCAGGGAAACGGCTAGTGGCATCTTAACTATTGTACAGTACGAAAATGACATGGACGATTATGTGGAACTTTATTTTGAAAAGGGTTCTAGGATAAAGGGAGGTTGCCATACCGAACCGCTCGAAGTATTACGGTTCAGTTCAAAAGGAGTCATGCAGAGTACGTGGAACGCATGCGACGGCCCTGGATTGACCTATAGGCTCGTTGAACGCTAGAGCACCATCAAATTACAGCCCCTAATATCTGAATGGTCAAACCTTCCAATGACCTCAAAACCACCGTTCTCGTTTATTTTGCCAAGGTCTTGGGTGGCAATGAACGAGCAAGAATTCACATTGGCAAGGTCGATGATATTGAGCCCGCCAGTTCTTCCTTGCTTTTGAAAGGAAAAAGGATCTTCTGTATCACGCACCAAAACCTTCATCCATGGCGGACAATCAAAAATTCCCTGTCCTTTGGAGTAGGCCTGTGATAAAAGTTCGGTCATACCGTATTCGGAGTGTATCTCTTTGGTTCCGAACCCCTTTTTTAAAAGTTGATGCAGTTCATGCCGTATCAATTCCTTTCTACGGCCTTTCATACCTCCGGTTTCCATGACGACCCCATTTTGAAGGCTAAGGGTATACTGTTCCGCGAACTCCAAGAGAGCGAACGATACACCGATGATTAAAAGTTTGGTCTTGGTTTGTTGAAGGGCCAATATACGCTCGTAAAGTGCGTCGTAATCGTTCAAAAAGAAACCGCTTTGGCTATGGTCGGATTTTGAGATCAAATCCGCCACCATATAAATAAGGGAAGAGCCCGTGCGTTCCAGATACGAAGGTAGTAGTGCCAAAATACAGAAGTCCTTGATGGCACCATAATACTTTTCAAATCCCCTTAGGTAGCTCTGTTGGTAAAGTGCCAAGTCGGTTACAAGATGTTTGCTGGTTTCGCTTCCGGTGGTGCCGCTGCTGGTAAAAATGATTTCGGGGGCCTCGGTCGTACTGACGACCTTTTTGGTCTTAAAAAATTCAATGGGTAAAAAGGGAATGTCCTCAAGCGTATTCACCTCTTTTGGGTCTACGTGCAAATGCGAACAGAACGAACGGTAAACCGAATTGTTGGCGTACTGAAATTGAAAGATGCGTAAGGCATGCGTCAGAAATTCCTGATCATTACCAATACCGAAAATAGGGTGCTGCTCCATGTTCTTTGACTCGATAATCGAGATGTAAACCTGACTACCATAAAGCAAAGTGCTCCGAGGCCTGCATACCGTTCAGGTAGTCTGGCCCCAAGGTAGTGGGGTAACGGAGCAAAGGTACTGAACCGAACAATGGTATGAAAAGGGTTTGGAAGAAAGCGCCGTTTTATTTCACGACTAACTTTCGGGTAATCGATTTTTCTTTTTCCGTGACCTGAACCACATATACTCCCGGTGAAAGTCTTGAAATGTCTAAGGCCTTGTTGGATAGTTTATCGGTAAGCACCAGCTCGCCAAAGACATCGTAGATCCTTACTTCTTTCGGGATATTGTGCTCGGTGGTGATGTACACCACATCTGCCATGACGGGATTGGGATATAATTTAAATCCTGTGATCTCGTCGTTGCGTAGGTTGTTGAAATCGATGGTATCCTGGGCGTAAAGACCAACGGATAATACCATAAATAGCAGAAAGTAGGTTTTCTTCATGTCGTATCGATTTGGGAATCAACACGATAAAGGTACCCCTTCGTTGGCCTAGGGCTATGAAAATGTTGTGAATGCCGAGATTTTGTAGGTGAATGCAATAACGATTGTAATTCATCGGAATAATGTGCCATTGACCGATGTGCACTGCTTTGGGATAGCGATTGGGATGAAAGAAGAATTGCGTATTTTGAAAAAATCCATGCAATTTCTGAGAGCAGTTCTAGACCTATGAAAAAAATCCAAGCGGCTAAAATGACCTTTAGCCTATTTGAACTGGTCCATAAAAAAAGATAAAAAGCTCTTTTCTTTTTTTAGGGGAGGTGGGTTCTGACCCTTATGCAAGGGAAGACGGAGGGCTAAGAACACGTACCCCGTAGTACTACCAAAAAACCGATATATACACTTTACCTATTAAAAATGATGATTGTGTATCAGAGCTGTATTGAGCCTGCGAATGGGGGTATTTTTTTTGCTTTTAAAGAAGAAAAATATCCATCTGCCTTACGGGCAGGTATCGAGAACCTTTTTGGATTGATGGGTTTTGGATAGCATGTGTTGAAAACAATCCAGTCGGTTGAAAGGACTGGTGAACAGTAAAGCACTATGATTTACAACAGGGAGGTAGGATTACTTCACGATCAATTTGCGGGTAGCCAATTTGTTTTTCTCAAACACGCGCAGTACATAGACGCCAGCATCTAAATCGGTAAGATTCAATTCTTTTCCCAGAATGGTAGTTTTGAGCAACAACGTACCGAAAACATCATAGATAAGAATTTCTTTGGGAGCGTTGAGCGTTGTAGAGATATACACCTTACCCGTTGTAACCGGATTTGGATACATGCTAAAGCCATCAATATCTCCACTGCCTTGGGTGCTTTGCCCGTAGCCAACAGAAATGAAAAGTAGTAAAAGGATAAGGTAAAGTTGCTTCATACACACTACACTACAAATTGTATTCCACAAATATAAGAATTATACTACCTGAATATCAATACGGTAACCAACTTTTGCTAAACTTTTCGATAAAACGCAAAAAAGCCCATCCACGATAGTTGTCGGGACGGGCTTTTAAATAGAATGTTTCGTGTTTTAGTTGCTAAGTGTCCAACCGGTGCTCCAAGAAGCGTAGTTAGTGCCTGTTCCATTTCCATCGCCAGAAATGAAATCTGCATCCGTAAAGGTTGCTCCCGTATCGTTCTTGAATTTAGTGGTTACATCTGTAAAGGTAATATTTACCAGTTGTAGCGCACCGTCTAAAACTTGCTGACCCGTTGGGTTCGCCGCATCGTCCCCATCCAAATCAAAGGCCTCACCAAAACCTTCAATAAGAACGTTTGTAAAGATACCTGCAGTTCCCGCCCGTAGTCTAACAGCTTCATAGCTTCCTAAGCTAACCGCTGTACCGTCTTGTATTAAATTGTCGGCACCCTTACCTATAATCGTTAGGTTAGTAATGTTTGGTGAGGAAAAGTATACAGGAGTAGAATTGTTACCTATATCCGTATTGTAACCATCGGCCTCGATTGCCTTATCCCAAGCTACACCGTTATGTTCAATATAGATGTCGGTGATGGTACCAGAGTACCCTTCGGTCCAATCCAATGAATCATCTTGGGCATTTAAGATAGATACGTGACTAGCATTGACCGTTCCTCCAAAAAATTCCAAACCATCATCCAATCCTTCGAACATTTGTACATAGTCAACGATAGTACCGTTACCTACACCGTAAAATGAAAAACCATTGTTCTCCGATTGTCCATCGGCACTACCTCCTGAGTATTGCACACGAACGTATCTCAAAATACCTGAATCATCATCAGCTGCCGTACCGCCATAAGGAAGTCCTGCAATTTCTGATGTTGAGGTTGCAGTGCCAGCAACCGAATTCACCGGTGCCCTTCCCAAAAGAATCAAACCTCCCCAGTCCCCAGCCCGTGGGTTTGCGGAATTGGATGTAAAAATAATCGGGGCACTCTGGGTGCCGTCGGCCACAATTCTAGCCCCTTGTGCAATCGCAACGTAAACGTCTGACCCCGTAGGTTCAGCTTTTACAATCATACCCGCAGGAATGGTAAGTGTAGTCCCGTCCTCCATGATCATCGGGCCATTAATGATATATTCATTGGCAATGTCAAGTACTACATCCGTATCATACGATCCAGCGAGCATAATCGTTTCTCCTGTAGTGGGAGGCGGGGTTGTTCCACCATCGCCATCTGTATTATTGGTCGTATTTGTGATGGTGCTGTTGATAATGATATCAGCGGTATCATCGTTAGCGCAAGAGGTTATCCAAAGTGCGGTAACCACTGTAAATCCAAGTACTAATTTATTTTTCATTTCTCTTGTAAGTTTAAAAAGTGTTTAAAATTTAGCGTTATTAAAATTTATATTTCATGGACAGTCCGAAATCGATTCCACGTTTATAATCCTGTAAAATGATTTCCTGATTGTTGACAATATTCCGGTTTAGCTCAAAAGTTGGGTTAAGGATGTTTTTAGCGCTTACCCCAATTTCTAAATGCTCCCCAAATTCATTTTTCCAAACAAAATCCAATGTGGGGATACCTTTTTCGACAATATTACCCAACTGACCCGATCCTAGTGCGAATATTCTATCGGAATAGTAGTTGCCCACTAGGTTAAGGACCGGCTTGTATGCTCCAAATGTGGGGGTATAATTAAAATCAGCATTTAAGATAAGGGGAGAAGCACCTTGCAGTTCATCAGAATCCCTGTTGAACGTGGTACTGAAAGAACCACTAATTTCATCATACAAATCTTGATCCGTGTATAGGTATGAAACATTAAATCCAAAAGATAGTTCTGGTTGCTCATCCGCATTTACCAAAAGGTTTTTTCGTAACTCTAATTCGGCACCATATACCGTAGCTTTTTCGCCAGTTCTAAAATACCTTTGTGTTCCGGTAGCATCGTTGGCAACCACCAGGTTTACCGGATCACTGATGGTTTTGCCAAATGCCCCTAAGGTTAGGATTTCATTTCTGCCAAAAAACCATTCGTATTTGAGGTCTACATTAAAGATTTTAGAATAGGAAACGTCAGATACGTTATTATAATTTACGGTTGATATATCTTGTCTGCCCAGTAAATCTGGATTACCGCCAATGCGCTGTGTTACCCCTTCATATACGAAGGGCGCTACTTCTTTAAATTCTGGTAATGACACCGTGTTACTGACCGATAGTCTTAGATTTTGATCTTCGTTCAAGGCATATTTGATGCTCAAACTGGGCAGGTACAAAGGTTCGTTAACTTCATTTTGCCCAGGGTTAAGATCGGGCCTAAGATTGATTACGTCGTAGGCGATACTTTGATTAAATGATTCTAGGCGTATTCCCGGAACGAAAAGCCATTTTTCGCCCAAAGCTATTTCTGCGGACAGATATCCTGCATAAATATCCAGTTTTCCTTGGTATGTATTTTCCAGAAGACCAGGGGAACTGGTTTGTGTGAGACCTGTCAATTCGGGACTTATTGGTCTGAACACATGGGTCTGATATCCTTCGCCCGTATCCGCAAGACCCGCTACGAAATTTTCAAGGTTGAAAATGGTATTCAGGTTATTTGGGTCCGTTATCTGAAAATTGCTGTTGATATTCTTGAAACCGTACCGTTGATTGTCGAAAAAACGTTCTTTCGTTCTACCATTATATCCCAAATTAAATTTAACTTTTTCAGAAACCGTATAGGACAGATTAATTCTACTGTTTAGCTCTTCATCTTCTATGTTCTGAAAGTAGCGTTGGGTATTAAAATTATTTTGTTGACCAAAATCTGGAAAAGTGGTAGGGTCGTTATCAAACAAGGTATTGTAATTGTTTAGGGTAACTCTTTTTCTATCGGGCTCGTAGGCGAAAACCCTGTTGTACCCAATGCCGTATTCAAGATTTAGGTTCTCTGTAAAAGCATGTTCCCCGGTCAATTGATTTACGAAAATTAAATTTTGGTTGAACTGGGAGTTCAGCTGAAAGTAGCCTATGTCCGAATTCAGGTCTTGGCTAAAGCCTTGCCCTTCCGTACCATAGTATCCAACCTCATCGCTAGAGCTGTTAATGGCCAAAGAATTGAATTTAATTTTATGGTCCGTATTTATTTTAAAGGTAATGTTGGCCATTGCCGTTGAAGTTGTGGAATGAACGTAGCGTTCGACATTTGGAAAAAGAACATCTAAATTGGTACCATAATTTGCTTGGCTACCTTCATAAAACCTGAAATTGGAATCGAAAGAGGCTGTACCGAAAAAACTCAATAAAGATTCTGAATCCTCCCCAAATACCTTGAAGGACTTTCCAAAGGAAATAGCGCCACCGGCATTTACGGGGTCAATACCTGAATGCGGAACTGGATCTACCCCATGGGATAGAATTACTGCAAAAGGATTTCTGTCATATCTATTATAGAAGCCGAAGTATCCGGTACCTTCGTTTTTTACAAAATTTTCACCAGCGGCAGTATTGTTGATTCCAGAATTTATGGTCACATCCAAAAAGCCCTCTCCGGTATATTCTTTTGGTGAGATATTTACGTTGCCCGCGGAAAAATCGCCATAAAATCGTGCAGCGTAAGCCTTACTCACCCCAATATCTTGAATTACTTCGGTAGAAAACAGATCAAGATCAATATTTTTATTGTTAATGTCGTTTGAAGGTAAGGAGAGTCCGTTCATGGTCGTGTTCAAGTAGCGGTCACCTAATCCCCTTACGTAAACGTTATTCGTACCTTGCTGTCTTGAAATACCTGAAATCTGGGCTACTGCACCGGCCGCATCGCCAACCCCTTTCCGGGCCAATTCTTGCGCACCAATGGAAGTTTTGATCTCAACCGCTTTCTTTTGGTCCAACAGCAAAGCTGTTTCAGAATCCTTTCTGGCAGAGACGGTAACCACCACTTCATCAAGGGATACCCCGGCCGAAGCACTCAAGGGAACGTTGACCGTGGTTACTTTGTCGGCCTCGACCGCGATATTGGGAAGTTCCACGGTTTCGTAGCCCAAATAGCTGAACACCAAGGTATACGTACCGGGTTCCAAATTTGTAAGTTCGTATAGGCCGTCAAAATCTGAAGTGGTACCTTTTGTAGTGCCTTTGATCAAAACGTTCGCGAAGGCTAAAGGTTCGTTGTTTACTTCCTTATCGGCAAGTGTACCGACAATACTACCTGTGGCTTGACTTTGGGCGCTGAAAACGGTCAATAAAAAAAAGAAAGTATATAGTATGTTCTTCATTGGATGCTTTGATTCTTAAATCTGCGCAAAGGAAGCCACACCTTGTAAAACTCGGGTTACCCCCATGTTAAATGGTTATTTTATTAGTGTTACCTAAACGTTACTACATTAAATCAATGTTAACTGGGATCGGAGTACGAGTATTATCTTTACTTTTGAGACAACCATTCATTTAAAAGACCATGAAAAAGAAGGACATTCGAATACTTTTAGTTGATGATGAACCGGACATTTTGGAGATTGTAGGATACAACCTTACTGCGGAGGGATATGACGTGTACACCGCTAAAAATGGTGCGGATGGCGTTGCAAAGGCAAAAAAGAAAAATCCGCATCTTATTATATTAGATGTGATGATGCCCGAGATGGACGGTATTGAAGCGTGTGAGATTTTGAGAAGAACCCCCGGTCTGGAAAATACCATCATTACTTTTTTGACCGCTAGGGGCGAAGATTACTCTCAAGTGGCCGGTTTTGATGCAGGTGCAGACGATTATATTACAAAGCCGATCAAGCCGAAAGTGTTGGTGAGCAAGGTGAATGCCCTATTAAGACGGGTTAAGAACGAGGAGGATTCTCAAGACGATATCACCAAGGTCGGTGATATTATCATCAATAGGGAAGAGTATAAGATCATAAAAAAAGGGAAGGAAATTATTTTACCCAGAAAGGAATTTGAACTTCTTGCCTTGCTTACCTCCAAACCCAGCAAGGTTTTCAAAAGAGAGGTTATTCTCGATAAAGTATGGGGGAGTGAGGTCGTGGTCGGGGGCCGTACCATAGACGTACATATTAGAAAGCTTCGGGAAAAAATTGGCGAGGACCATTTCAAGACCGTCAAAGGGGTAGGGTATAAGTTCGTCCTCTAAATGGCAGCTCCAGTCCGTTCTAGAAAATCGTATCGTTTTGCGTTTCGTTCGTCCTTGTACATTGCAATTGTGGCTTTGGTGGTGTTAATAGGTCTACAGTGGGTTTTGAATAGCATCAACTGGCCATTCATCATTTTTGGCACTGTTCTTATTTTTGGTACTTCGTTCATCACCCTTCAAATACGGATTGAAAAATTTATCTACAAGCGCATTAAAAAGATATATGATGATGTTGAATTATTGGAATCTTCGACAATACCATCCTATCCCGTAACTACCGACATGCGTACCCTTACCGCAGAAATCGAGAAATTTGCGAAGGATAAAAAGGTGGAAATCGACACCTTGAAAATCCGTGAGGAATATCGAAAAGATTTTCTAGGGAATGTTTCCCATGAACTCAAAACACCATTGTTTACCGTGCAGGGATATTTGGAAACCTTATTGGACGGCGCCATAGATGATAAGAATGTGAGGAAGAAATATATTATCCGAGCAAATAAAGCGGTAGATCGGTTAATTTATATTGTAAAAGACCTGGATTTAATTACAAAGCTGGAAGTGGGAGACCTTAGCTTGGAGAAAAAATCGTTCAATATCGTTGAATTGATACAAAGCGTATTCGACCTTTTGGAGATGAAAGCCGCCAAACGTAATATCACCCTTACCTTCGATATTATGTACCCCAAACCTATTATGGTTTTTGCCGACAAGGAGAAAATTCAACAAGTGCTCACCAACCTATTGGTCAATTCCATAAAGTATGGCAACGATAACGGTACTACCGAGGTAAGTGTAGAAAATCTTGTTAAAAATAAGGTTATCGTAAGGGTGACCGATAATGGTGAGGGAATCCCTAAGGCACATATACCACGACTTTTTGAACGTTTTTATAGGGTCGACCAAAGTGGGAGTAGGCGTGAAGGCGGTTCTGGGTTGGGATTGGCCATCGTCAAACATGTTATTGAGGCACATGGCGAAAAAATTTATGTCGAAAGTGCAGTGGAAGTAGGTTCCGAATTTTCGTTCACCCTCGAGAAGAGTAGTGACCGATTAGCGGATGCCTAATTATTCCCGACCCTCTTTTTTTCCTTAGCTTTGCTCGATAATCGAGATGTAATCTGCCTGCCGTCAGGCAAATTCTTCGGACGCGTGCCTGCCGGATAGTGAGGCTTGTGTCAAAATCAAAAAGTAAGTTCTTTTGAATGCCTCTGGGTTTAACCGGAGATAAACGACCTCTTTTAACAATCAATATTTGTGGGAAGCAAAAATAAATTAAAGCGATTTCAGGAAAACGAGACCTTTTCAAATGTACTCCAACCTAAAAGGGAGGAGATAACTAACGGATTCAAGTTACGTGGAAAATGGCAAAACCATTTCAAGAACGACCATCCTATCGTGCTCGAATTGGGCTGTGGTAAAGGGGAATATACTGTGGGGTTGGCTAAAAAATTCCCTGATAAGAACTTCATAGGCATCGATATAAAAGGAGCCCGTTTTTGGAGGGGTGCCAAAACGGCGATTGACGAACATTTACCGAACGTCGCCTTTATCCGCACCCAAATAGAATTGGTGGACCAAGTCTTCGGGGAGCACGAAATCGCCGAAATTTGGATTACGTTTCCCGATCCTCAAATAAAGTACAAGCGCACAAAGCACCGTATGACCAACCCCGTGTTTTTAGACCGTTATAAAAAGATTTTGGTAGATAACGGTACGGTAAACCTTAAGACCGATAGCGAATTTATGCACGGGTATACCCTTGGGTTATTGCATGGTCTAGGGCATGAGGTACTTTATGCAAACCACGATGTTTATAAAAACGAGGGAAGTCCGAGAGAGGTGCTTGATATACAGACTTTCTATGAAAATCAGTATCTTGAAAAAGGAAAACCGATTACCTTTATCAAGTTCCGAATACACTAATACCATGCAACAACTGGCCACTTTGTTTATGTTTACGTTCGGGGCCGCCTTTATTGCATCCTTACCCCCTGGATTACTGAATCTGAATGCGGCCAAGACCAGCGTTGAAAAAGGAAAACCGAACGGGATCATTTTCGGGCTGGGCGTTGCCGTTGCCGTGCTGTTACAGACCTATCTTGCGGTACGTATAGCGAAATACATTTCACGAAATCAGCATATCATCGATGTTTTGCTCCAAATCGCTTTGGCCGTATTTTTTGTACTGGCCCTTTTCTTTTTTTTTAAGGGCAAGAAGCAACGAAGGGCTCGCTTTGTTATGGTAGAGGGTAAAAAACGCAATAGCTTCAGCAAGGGCGTTTTTCTGTCGTTGATCAACTTGTTGGCGATTCCCTACTACAGTGGCATGAACACGGTGTTTCATACACAGGGTATTATGAAGTACACCATTGTAGATGAAGTGGTCTTTATCGTTGCAGCGGGCAGTGGCACTTTTTTGGTCATGTATATTTACGTAGTCTATTTCAATAAAATGGAACGCAAGACGAACGCATTCTCAAAGAACAGTAATTATATCCTTTCCGGATTAATGGTCTTTTTATTCGTACTTACGTGCCTACGGTTGTTCAATTGAACCCTTTAAAACATGCAACATGGCGACCCATCCCGACAATGAAAATTTCTTCTCAAAAGTATATCAAGTGGCCAGGCTCATTCCAGAAGGGAGGGTGACCTCATATGGGGCAATTGCCAAGTATTTAGGTGCTGCACGTAGTGCTCGCATGGTAGGTTGGGCCATGAACGCATCGGGAACGATGGATGACATTCCTGCGCATAGAGTGGTGAACAAAGCAGGATTATTGACCGGGAAACATCATTTTGACGGCACCCACTTAATGCAGCAATTGTTGGAGGAAGAAGGCGTACCCGTTGTCGACAACCAAATTCAAAACTTGGAAAGGTATTTTTGGGATCCCTTTAAAGAACTTGACGCTGCTTTTTGAGTGTGCACCATAATCGAGGAATACCCTGAACCCTGTCTGTCGTATACGTTGAAAGGCGCCTAATCCGACCTAAATTTTCTTTGAAGTCCTCGTAGGCCTATCTGCCGTAAGGCTTGCTACGATGAGCGTTTACTGAAAAGTCAGCGTAAAGGTGGTAACCGTGTTAGAGGTCACTCGAATAGAACCGCCGTGTAAGCGCATGATCTGCTTGCTAAGGCTTAGCCCTATGCCGGTACCGGCAGCTTTAGTTGTGAAAAACGGGACAAAGATTTCATCTAAAAGCTCTGGGGTAATTCCTGGTCCGTTATCGGTAACGGTGATGCAAGCCTTGTCTTGGGCATCAAATCCAGCGTTGAGCACAATCCTACCATCCTCCTGTCCTTCTAAAGCCTGTTGGGCATTTTTGCCCAGGTTGAGCACTATTTGGGTAATCTGTTTTTCGTCGATATACAGTTCCAAATTTTCCGGTTCACAATAGAGCTCAAGGGCAATGGCATGTGGGCTGGTGTATTCCTGCAAAAGTAATTTCACTTTCTCCAGCATTCTTTTTGGCGGAATGAGCGCTCTGTCCGGTTCTGGAACACTTAAAAAAGTGCGGTACGACTGTACAAAGCTCATAAGGTCGTTGCCTTGTTCCTTGATCACTTCCAGTCCCTTGGCGGTATTCTTGATCTGTAATTCTCCAAACTCGACCGGAGCGGTCAACTGACTGCCTTTCTTGAAATATTTTAAGATAGATTCCGATATGGAGGTTATCGGGGTGATGGTATTCATGATTTCATGGGTGAGTACCCGAATCAATTTCACCCAAGAATCCGTTTCCTTGTCATCCAACTCCTTTTGGATATCATGGATGATCACCAGTAGTAATTTCTGCCCCTCGATGGTGATCGGGGTACATTTTAGGGTCAGTTCCTTTTTACCGCGTTCATTCCCTAAAGAGTATAAGGTACTTTCGAAGGGTTCCAAAGCCTCAAAAAGTTGGTACAACGAAGGGTCTATTTGCTTTAGTTGTTTAATGTGGTTCAGCGGTCTATAGTTCAATAGGTTTTGTACGGTGGGGTTGGCAAATAAAATATGGCCTTTGGTATTTACGGTGAAAATACCGATATCAGCTTGTCTGAGAATCTCTTGGTAATACTGCTCTTGTGCCTGTTTTTTTAAATGGATGTCCTGTATCATCGCATTGAGCATGTTCAAGCTATGGTTGAGCTCTTCCAACGATTTTACGCTCAGTTTTTCAGGAAAGCGGAGGGTAAAGTCCTCATTTTTGATGGCGTCAAAAAAATAGGCGATTTTACGATTGGTCTGGTTGACAAAGTAAATGAGCCCGTACGCTTGCCCTATGAAAATGAAGCCGACCATGAC
>JBARCC010000177.1:0-1800 GCA_049793635.1 Maribacter sp.
GTTACATCCTGCTGCATAAAAGCTTTCTAAACTATCATCTAAAGAAATGGCAGTAAGTGCAATGATAGGAATTTCTTGGTTGAACTTACGTATTTCGACGGTAGCTTCTTCCCCACTTATTCCTGGCATATGAATATCCATCAAAATGGCATCATAGGTATGTTGTTGGGCCAATGAAATAGCTTCATGGCCATTGTTTGCGATATCACTGGTCATCTCTTTTTTGGACAACATCTTTTTTGTGATGACCTGATTTATCTTATTATCCTCCACAATTAACAAATGCAGTCCTTTGAAATCGTAGTCACGTTGCGTGATTTCGAATGAGGGTTCATCGGTAATTTCGTCGGTACTCTTCATGGCCAGTTCAAAGTAAAAAGAACTTCCCTCTCCAAGATTGCTTTCCAGTTCTATTTTACTGTCGAAAAGGCCCAAGAGACTCTTAACGATGGTAAGGCCAAGACCGGTGCCCCCGTATTCCCTGTTGATTTGAATCGAACCCTGCTCAAAACCTTCAAAAATACTCTGTTGCTTTTCTTTGGATATACCGATACCGTTGTCCTTCACTTCAAAATAGACAATAACATCGTCTTCGATCTTATTCACCAATTTTACAATTACTTTTACCTCTCCGCCCCTTGTAAATTTGATGGAGTTGCCAATCAAGTTCATGAAGATTTGGGAAAGCTTCAAGGGGTCACTCCTCAAATGACCGGGTACATCATCATCATATTCCAAAGTCAGGGTGGTCTGGTTTGCTTTTGCACTTTGGGTCAATGAATTCATGACCTCATGAATGACCTTTTTTAGATTGAAATCGACAAGAAGAGGTTCTAATTTATTGGCATCGATTTTATTGATGTGCAGTATATCGTTGATAAAGTTCAACAGGTAGTCGCCAGAAAATTTTAGAGCGTTCAGGTGTTCTTTTTGATGGTCTAAGGGCTCCTCTTCCAGCAAAAGATGGGTGAGCCCGGTTACGGCGTAAAGGGGTGTTCTAAGCTCGTGACTAACCGTTGACAAGAAGTTGGTCTTGGCTTCCATAGCCTGTATCGCACCATCTCTCGCCACCTGTAACTCTTGGTTTTTGGTTTGAAGTAAATCGTTGGTCTTCAACTTAATTTGGTTATTGCGGTACAGGGTTACTGCGAGCAACGAGATAATGATTAAAAATGCGGAGGTTAGTATGGCCGTAAGCTCAGACCTGTTCTGAGATTCTGTAAGTTCCTCGATTTTTTTCTCCTGTCTAGCGATTTCTTCGGTTTTATAGTTATCCTTTATTTTATCGGCGGTCTTAGCTTCAATTTTATTTTTTTCGATATTGAAAATGGAGTCCTTGAGTTTGACCAAATTTTGACTGTTGGCCAAAGATTTTTGGTAAAGCCCCAATCTGGCGTAAACCGTGGTCAATACGGTATTCGCATTTTTAATGTCCAGCACAAAACCGTGCTGTCGGGCGACATCGAGTGCATTCTCTCCGTTTTTTACGGATTCCATCAGGTTCCCCGTTTTTAAATTCAACGTTGCCAACATGAGATAGGCCTGCGAAATCAGATACTCTTTCTCTTTGGTATCGGTATTGATGAGCAAGGAATTCAGATTTTTTGAAGCACTTTCGTATTTTTCCAAATCTAGGTACACCTTTGCCTCGGTAAGCAGCAGGTTGTTGTAGAAATTACGGTCGTTGCTCAATTGTTTTGCTTCGTTGAGCATGAATAAGGCTTGAAAATTTCGTTTACTGCGGTGCAACAGAATGGCCTCGATATATTTGTGCATTGCGTCGCCAAAGGGGTGTTCGGT